>JBBQCQ010000136.1:0-8079 GCA_038318835.1 Gemmatales bacterium
TACAACCTGTACCCCTCGGCCGCCATCCAGGGGGCACCGGCCCGCGGGTACAGTAGCGGCCAGGCTCTCAAGGCGATTCAGGAAGTCGCGAAGGAGACGCTGCCGCCGGGCTACGACATCGGCTGGGAAGGGTTGGCCTACGATGAGTCGCGGGCGGGCAACGAGTCCGTCTACATCTTCCTCATCGTCGTCGCCTTCGTCTACCTGGTGCTCGTCGGGCAGTACGAGAGCTTCTTCCTGCCGCTGGCTGTGATCCTGTCGCTGCCGATCGGCATCTTCGGGTCGTTCTTCCTGCTGCAGATCATGGGCCTGTCCAACGATGTGTATGCTCAGATCGGGCTGGTCATGCTCGTGGGGTTGCTCGGCAAAAACGCGATTCTGATCGTCGAGTTCGCGGTTCAGCGGCGACGGGACGGGTTATCGCTCAAAGACGCCGCCATCGAAGGCGGGAAACTGCGGTTCCGGCCGATTCAGATGACCTCCTTCGCCTTCATCGCCGGTCTCTTGCCGCTCGTCGTAGCCACCGGGGCCGGGGCCATCGGCAACCGCACCATCGGGTCCACCGGCGTCGGCGGGATGCTCATCGGCACGGTCATCGGGGTGCTGGTCATCCCCGGCCTGTACTACATCTTCGGCCGACTGGCCGACGGCCGCAAACTCCTGGGCGACGAGACGGACGAACCGCTCAGCGAAATCTTCGAGCATGGGCATGGGCATGGGCATGGGCATGCTCATGGCGATCCGATTCCCCTTGTGCGGGTGGAACCTGTGCCGGAACCGGAACAGAAACCGCCCGAGCACCCGCACTAAACCTCATGCACCTTCACCCGCCGTTCACAGTCGGCGGGTTTAACCGACGGCCTCTTGACGTGAGTCGCGTCAAGAGGCCGATTCACTTCATCCCCAAATCCACCCGGACCGCTCAAACCCAATCCTCACGCAAAATCGGTCGAGATCGCCTATTTTCCGGGGTTGAAGTAGTCGATAGAGAGAAGGTCGGACCGCCATCTGCCCCCGGCGAACAACCCTCAAGGACGAGGCCGATGACTCCTATCAATCGATTGCGAAATGCGAAACGGCTCCTGGCCGTGGGAATCAGTTGCGCCCTCCTGCTGACCGTACCGGCGTGTCGAATTCCCAACCCGATGGTGGGCGATGCCGGGCCGACGTTGCCGCCCAATTTTAGTGGCTTGACCGTCGTCCCCGGTGTTCAAACTCTGCCGCCGACGGTGATCCCGACGGGCGGCACGGCCGTCATCCCCGCCGGTGGAAAGTCGGCCGCGGCCGTCCCTCCCGTGCAATCGACGGGCGGCACGACGATCGTCGCGGCGAGCGGTTCGACCATCATTGCGGGCCATGGTGCGATCATCATCCCGGCCGGCCAACCGACCGGCAGCGTGGTCACCGAGCCGACCCTGGTCCCGGCTGGCGGGCAGGTCGAAATTCCTGCGGTGCCGGCCGCAAACGCCCCGGCCAAGGTTCCCCCCATTGTGCCGATGCCACCGGCCAAGGCACCAGGTGCCGATGTTCCGGCCAAACTTCCCGCAAGTTTGCCGGCGGCTCCGGCCTCGGGCGTTCCCGCCATGATGCCAACGGTTTCGCCTGCCGTGCCGGTCGCAGGGTGCGCGGAAAACTCGGCGCAACTCGGCTACAGCGAGTTCTACAACGACCCCCTGTTGACCCGCCTAATTCAGAAGGCGCTGGCCGACAACCGGGAGTTGAAGAACCTGGAACTGGAAATTCAGATCGCGGCCACCGAAGTGCTCGCGCGGCGGGGGGCGTACTTGCCGCTTGCCACGATCGGCGGCGGCAGTGGGTTCGAGAAGACGAGCAAACTCACGCGGAACGGAGCCGTCGAAGATCAACTCTTACTCCCGCCCCGCTTTCGCACGTTCCCCGACCCGCTCCCGAACACCCGCATCGGCATCGACGTCCTCTGGAACCTGGACATCTGGCGGCTGTATCGCAACGCTCGCGATGCTGCCATTCAGCGATACTATGCCGCCATCGAGCGGCGGAATGACTTCATCACCCGGCTGATCGCAGATGTGGCGCAGAATTATTACGGGCTGATGGCCATCGATCGGCGGATGGAGAACCTGGACCAGACCATCACGCTCCAGCAGCAAAGCCTGGAGGCCGCCAAGGCGCGGGTGGAAGCCGTTCGCGGGAACGAATTGCCTGTTCAGCGATTCCAGGCCGAAGTTCGCCGGAATCAGAGCGAGAAACTGATTCTCCGGCAAGAGATCGTGGAGTTGGAGAACCGCATCAATTACCTGCTCAACCGCTACCCCGAGCCGGTCGAGCGGTCATCGGCGGGCTTCGACGATTTGACCATTCGCGCCCTAAGTGTCGGCATTCCCTCGCAGTTGCTCCAGAACCGCCCGGACATCCGCCAGGCCGAACGGGAACTGGCGGCCGCGGGCCTGGACGTGAAGGTGGCCCGTGCCCGCTTCTTCCCCCAGCTGTCCATCACCGCTGGCATCGGCTTCGAGGCGTTCAACCCCCGCTACATCTTCAACCCGGAAGCCTTCGCGGCCAACCTGGCGGGCAACCTGGTCGCACCGCTGGTCAATCGAACGGCCATCCAGGCCGAGTACCTGAGCGCGAACGCCCGGCAGCTGGAGGCCCTGTACAACTATCAGCGGATTACCCTGAACGCGTTCACTGAGCTGGTCAATCGGGTGAACATGGCGGAGAACTATCGGCGGGGTCTCGAAGTCAAGAAGCAACAACTCGATGCACTCGAAACCTCGGTGGAGATCGCCACCAAACTGTACATGAACGCCCGCGGGGAATATACCGAAGTACTGTTCGTTCAGCGGGACCTGCGAGACGCCCGGATGGGGTTCATCGACACCAAACGGCAGCAACTGACGGCCGTCGTCAACGCATACCAGGCCCTCGGCGGTGGCAGCACCTCGTTGCCCATACCCGCGCCCATCGTCCCCATCACCGGGCAGTCCAAGTATTTCTGGCGACGCTAACAGGATCGGACCCAACACCGTTCGACTCTGTGCCGGTCGCTGTGTTCAATACGGCGACCGGCACAGAGTCGTACTACGTGAGTGGACAGCCTCCGCACTTCCTACAATCGACCTCAAAGCCTGTCCGATCTGCGGGCGGCCTTCCAGGGGGGCGATATGCTTAAGAGAACGTCATCCGTCGTCGCGGTTGTGATCGTCGCGAGCCTTGTCACTACCTTCGCCGCCGAGCCGTCGCCCAGGTCCGGCATTGACACCGCGACCTTCGACCCGGCCGTCCGCCCCCAAGACGACCTGTACCGCAGCGTCAACGGGAAGTGGCTGGTCGATCACCCCATCCCCGGCGACCGCCCGGCCGACGGTGCGTTCTTCGAACTCCGCGACCGGTCGGAGGCCCAGGTCCGGGCCATCCTCGACGAGGCCCGAACCACCAAACCCGAGGGCGAGGTCCGCAAGATCGTGGATCTGTACGCCGCGTTCTTGAATGAAGCCCGCGCGAACGAACTCGGCCTCACGCCGATTCAGGCCGAACTCGATGCGGTGGCGGCAATCAGTGACAAGCCCGCACTCGTCCTCCAACTCGCCGCCCTCCAGAGGGCTGGCGTGCCCGGCCTGTTCGGCATGCGTGTCAGCACCGATGCCAAGCAGGCCGACCGGTACACGACCTACCTCGAACAAGGCGGCCTCGGCCTGCCCAACGAGGCCTATTACCGCGACCCGAAGTACGCTGCCCTCCGCAAAGAGTACGTCGCCCACGTCGGCAAGATGCTCGCACTGGCGAAGGTGCCCGACCCGGACACGGCGGCCGCACAGATTCTGGTGATGGAGACGGCCATCGCGAAGGGGCACTGGGACAACGTCCGCACCCGCGACGCCGATCAGACTTATAACAAGTACGCCCGCGACGGCTTGAAGGCGTTGGCCCCCGGCCTCGACCTGGACCCGTGGTTCGCCGGGGTCGGCGGCAAGGACATTCGCGAAGTCGTCGTTCGGCAGCCGAGTTTCCTCACCGTCCTCGCCAAGACGCTCGACGCCATCCCGATCGCCGACTGGAAGACGTACCTGACGTGGCGCGTGGTCAGCAGCCGTGCCCCGCTGCTGTCTGCGGCGTTCGTGGCTGAGGACTTCGCGTTCGGTGGCAAGACGCTACTGGGCACGCCCGAGATGCAGCCGCGATGGCAGCGGGCCGTCGCCTTCGTCGAGGGCATCATGGGCGAGGCTGTTGGCAAACTGTACGTCGCCAAACACTTCCCGCCGGCGGCGAAGGACAAGATGAAGGTGCTCGTCGCCAACCTGATCGAAGCCTACCGCGTTGATATTCAGGCGCTCGACTGGATGTCGGCCGAGACGAAGGCCAAGGCGCTCCAGAAACTGGCCAAGTTCACGCCCAAGATCGGCCACCCGGATGTGTGGCGGGATTACACCAAGCTCAACGTGACGGCCGACGACCTGGTCGGCAATCGTCGGCGGGCGGCCGCGTTCGCCCTCGACTACCAGTTCGCGAAGTTGGGCCAGCGGGTGGACCGGGCCGAGTGGCACATGACGCCGCAGACGGTGAATGCCTACTACAGCCCCGGCATGAACGAGATCGTATTCCCGGCCGCGATCTTGCAGCCGCCGTTCTTCGACCCGGCTGCCGACGATGCGGTCAACTACGGCGGCATTGGGGCCGTGATCGGCCACGAGATCGGCCACGGGTTCGACGACCAGGGGGCGAAGTACGACGGCGATGGCAACCTGAAGGACTGGTGGACAGCCGACGACAAGAAGGAGTTCCAGAAGCGGACGCGGGCCTTGATCGAGCAGTACAACGCGTTCCAGCCTCGGCAGTTGCCCGGTCAGGCGGTGAACGGCGCATTGACCGTCGGCGAGAACATCGGCGACCTCGGCGGGCTGACGATCGCTCACAAGGCGTACACGCTCTCGCGGCAGGGGAAGGACGCCCCGACGATCGACGGGCGGACGGGACCGCAACGGTTCTTCATCGGGTGGGCGCAGGTCTGGCGGGCGAAGTACCGCGACGCAGCACTGGCCCGACGAGTGGCTACCGACCCGCACTCGCCGCCGGAGTTCCGGTGCAATGGCGTGGTCCGCAACCTGACGGAGTTTTACGAGGCATTCGGGGTCAAGGAGGGGGACCAGTTATGGCTGCCGCCGGCCGCTCGCGTCCGCATCTGGTAGTGGCACCGATCGCTGAGGCGGGCGGACTGGACTTCCGTCGCTTGGTCGATGCTTAGCTGGAGAGGACTATTGTCGAACCCGCTCTTCAAGAACTGGAAGAATCGTTGAAGTACGATACGTCGGCGCGACGGTACTTCACTCGATAATCGCAGACGCATCCTGATCCTGGCCATCCGCGGTGGTCTGGTCATCCAACGTGAGCCCGCTTCTTACCGGCAGTTCGCGGTGAACACCCGCGATGGCCAGGATCAGGATGCTTATTTCATCGGCCTCGGCAGCCCCGGCGACGAAATCCGGATTCAACTCAAACGCACCGGTGGTCAATTTTCGATGTCCGTCGAGAATCGCACGTCCGGCGCGACGAGCACACTGACGATCCGCGATCCCGAATTCCTGGATGGGTGCAGCGATCTCACGGTCGGCATCTTCGCGGCCGATCCTCGCGGTACGAAGCATAAAGCCGTTCATTTCGGTACGTTCTCGGCTACGGTCTGGACTGCAACGCCTGAACGCCGTTGATCACTTCTGGAAAAAAAGCGAATTTGGAGGAATTTCACACCCCGTGTGACGGATAACAGAACACCCGCCTGATAACCTCCCTGGATTCTTTCAATGGTGCGATCCCGCCTGGCATCCACAGCGATACCGCTGCTTCTGGCCTTGTCCAGCAGCGTCTCGGCTCAAACCGTCTTGGTGAAGCCATACGTCCAGCCTGGGGACAGCAGTAGCACGGACAAATTCGATTCGAAACGGCTCTGCTGGCTGACAGATCAGATGCCCGGCGAATTCGTCGTGGAGTACGAATACACTGGTGGCAAATCTGCAATTGTGAAACCGGAGCGAATCGCCTTGGATTTCGACAAATTGATCGACCCGAAGAAGGCGGTTCCAAAGGAGAAGCAGAACCCCGCCGATCCGCCGGAGAAGGTCGGCAGTTTGCCCGCAGAGAAGGAACAACACTTCTATCGCTACATTGCCACGTTGGCGAACTTGCCTACCGATGCGACGGTCAGCTATCGCGTCAAGTTGGCGGGTAAGGTCATCCGCCAGGCGAGTTTTCGTACGGTGGCAAGCCGGGAGAAGCCAATCCGCTTCGCGGTGGTCGGTGATTTGGCCAACGGCAAGGAGCCGCAGAAAACGGTCGCATACCGCATCGGCGGCGAGAAGCCCGAGTTCCTGCTGGCCCTCGGCGATATCGTCTACCCCAGCGGCCGGGTGAACCAATACTCAGCGTTTTATTGGAACGCTTATAACGATGTGGAAACGCCGGGGCCGAAAGCAGGCTCACCTCTGATGGCGTCGATTCCCTTTTACGTCGTCATCGGCAACCACGATGTTGCAGCGAAGTTGCCTACAGTCCCCGATGCGTTGGGGATCTATTACTTCTTCCACGCCGCGAAGAATGGCCCTGGTGCCGGGCCGTGGGCCACACCTCTGGGATCGGATGTCAAGGCCGTGGCCAAGTTCCGCCAAGCCGCGGACAGCTATCCGGCCCTCGATGCGTACTCCTTCGATTACGGTCCAGCCCACGTGATCGTACTGAACAGCAACCTGCCGGGCAGCATCGAGCAGAACAAGCTCCGTACCTGGGTCATCGACGATTTAAAATCCACGAACGCCCGCTGGAAATTCGTCTGCTACCACGCACCGGCTTTCCAAAGTTCAGGCCAGCATTACACTGAGCAAGCCATGCGTCTTTGGCAACCGATCTTCCAGGAGAATAGTGTCGATGTCGTCTTCAGCGGGCACGTCCACAATTACCAGCGAACTGTGCCGCTGACATTCACTCCTTCCTACCCCAAGCGGGATAAACGAGGCCGGGCCGATGGCACATTCACTTTCGACCGCGAATTCGATGGCGTCAAAAATACCCGGGCGAAAGGGATTGTCCACATTGTCGCCGGGGGTGGCGGGGCAACCTTGTATGGCCCCGGCCTTGAGAAGTCGTCTGTCATTTTGAAGAAAGATCACGGCGACAACTTCGCCGACTACACGGCGAAGATGGTGGTCGACCGCCATTCGTATGTGATGGTTGATCTTTCACCGGAGACATTCCAACTCCGTGCGGTCGATCTCAATGGTGTTCTGATCGATCAAATCGTGATCACCAAGCCGATCAGGTAACGTGCTTCCTCCCTCTTTGCGAGAACCCATGTCCCACACTCTCTCCCGTCGTCAATTCCTCGCAACGTCGGCCGTCGCCGGGGCAACGCTTCCGACGTTTCTCCGGGCCGCGGAACCGACGCAGGATCCAGTCGCCTTCTTCCTCGTCGGCGATACGCATTTCCTCGCCAACAAAGAAGACACCGCGAAACTCGATGATCGCTCCGCCGCGGTGACATCCCGCTTGGTCGATCAAATCAACAAACTACCGGGAACCGAGATTCCCAAAGCGGCCGGTGGTGGGACCGTATTCGCCCCGCGCGGCGTCATCCATGCCGGGGATTGCATTGATACCGGCGATAAGGCGAACGTGAAAATGCAGGAGACCGAATGGGCCGCCTACGCGGACACCTACGGCCTGACGGGCAAAGACGGGAAGTTGAAAGTGCCCGTCTACGAAGTGCATGGCAACCACGACAGCCCGCGGGGCGATGGCCTGGCGGTCAAGAAAATCATCGACCGTAACAAGAACCGCCCCGGTGTCACCAGCATCTCCAAGAGTGGCGTTCACTACTCCTGGGATTGGGGAGGCGTTCACTTCGTCGCCCTGGGGATCGTGGTTGGCCAAGTGGCCGAGGTTGCACGCAAACGCCGCTACGCTCCGTTGGGTAGCTTGGAATTCCTGGTGAATAATCTCAAAGAGCAGGTCGGCGCCTCCGGTAAACCAGTGGTCATCACCCACCATGTGGACATGATCCGCTATGCGCAACCCCTGCCGGTCGATGACGCGAAGGCCGTGAGCATGGAATGG
>JBBQCQ010000137.1:0-8071 GCA_038318835.1 Gemmatales bacterium
TCTGGGTGGACGACCCGACGGCGTTCCAGCACGCCAGCGAGTTCTTGCAGTTCGTGATGCCGAAGTTCGCCAACCGCATCAAGCTGCACGAGGAGATCGTGCCGCTGTTCCACAAGTACAAGGTCGAGGAAGAGATCGCGAAGATCAACCAGAAGCGGATCGACCTGCCCCGCGGTGGCTCCATCATCGTCGAGCAGACGGAAGCACTGGTGGCCATCGACGTGAACAGCGGCACGTTCCGGGCGGACAACAACGCCGAGGAAACGGCCTTCCAGTTGAACATGATCGCGGCCAAGGAGATCGCCCGGCAGCTTCGCTTGCGCGACCTGGGCGGAGTGATCGTCAACGACTTCATCGACATGCGAAGCGAGACGCACCGCCGCAAGGTCGAGGACTGCCTGCGCGATGCGATGCTCCGCGACAAGGCCCGCACGAAGATTCTGCGCATCTCGCAGTTTGGTATCATCGAGATGACCCGCCAGCGGCTGCGGCCATCGTTGAAGAAGCGCATCTACTCCGACTGCGGCCACTGCAAGGGCACCGGCTACGTGAAGACCTGCGAGACGACGGGCATCGACGTGCTGCGGCTGTTGCACCTGGCCGTTCACCGGGCCGGCGCGAGTGCCAACGGGCCCTCGACCGTGGCCGTGTCGGTCCACCCGGAGGCGGCCTTCCACCTGCTGAACAAGCAGCGACGCGAGATCGCCACGCTGGAAGAGAAGGGCCGCACCGAGATCACGATCCTCGCGGTGCCGAATGTGTCGCCGGACTATTTGGAATTGAAGTGCCACGACGCCAACGGCAACGAGGTCCGGCTGTTGCCGGTGGTCCCGCCGCCGAAGGTCTACAGCCGCGGCCGTAGCGATCGCGACCGTGGAGATCGCGGCGACCGGGGTGGAGATCGCGGCGGCGACCGTGGGGAACGCAGTGAGCGCGGCGGCGACCGCGACCGGCGGCACCCGGCTCCGCTGGATTGAGGTTCGATACGGAGAGCGGGTTTTCACCCCGAAGGGGTGACAGCCATCAGCCCAGGATAACGACCCGCTACGACCGGCAGCCCGAAGGGCTGCGAGCGAGAGACCCCCTCTCGCTCGCAGCCCTTCGGGCTGAATCTTCTTACCCCGCCCACCCAGGGCGTTGCCCTGGGCTGAGGGCTGTCACCCTTTCGGGGTAAAGACTTTCCGTCGCCCCGGTTCTTCGCACTTTTCGCTTGACACAAAATCCGCTCACGCTATCGTCCGCCCCCGTCCGGGAAACTGTGTGCGCACCGCACGCGGTCCCGGCAGGTCGGCCACGGACCGGGGGGTTCGGGGCGGATCGGGGGTAGGGGGAACACAATGAAGCGGGCCGCACTTCTCACGGTGGGCGTACTCACAGCCCTGGGCGGATTCTCCGGCTGCACCGGCGCGCAAAAGAGCACCCAGACGGCCCGCCCCCAGGCGGCAGAAGACACCGTCGATAAAAACATCGCCGCCACCGTCGGGCAGAAGACCATCGTTAGCAACACCGAGCCAATCCAGGTGTCGGCCGTCGGCCTCGTGTACAGCCTGTCGAGCACGGGCAGCCCCGCCGCCGGCGAGTGGCGGCCGATGCTCGAACGCGACCTGCGAAAGAAGAAGCTCAGCCCCAAGCAGTTCCTCGATGACGCCAACGACACCTGTTCGCTCGTGCTCGTCTCGGCCGTCATCCCGCCGGGAGCGAAGAAGGGCGACACCATCGACGTGGACGTGGTGCTGCCGCGAGCGAGCAAGACGACCAGCCTGAAGGGCGGCATCCTGTTCGAGTGCGATCTGACCACGTCGGAACTGTCCGGCAGCGTCCGCGAACGGATGCAACAGGCCGGCATGGACGTGGGCGCGACGCCCGCCGTCAGCAGCGATACCATCCTGGTCGGCAAAACGCTGGTGCGGGCCGAGGGGCCGATGGTCGCCGGCGTGATGGAGAACACCGCGAAGATCAAGGCCAGCATCGTCGGCGACGAAGCCCCACCCGTGGGCGCGACCGCCGGCCGCGTGTGGGGCGGCGGCCGCGTGCTCGAAGACCGCCCGTACTTCTTCATGCTCAATGAGCGCGACGCCAACCCGCGGACGGCA
This sequence comes from Gemmatales bacterium, assembly GCA_038318835.1. Taxonomy (GTDB): domain Bacteria; phylum Planctomycetota; class Planctomycetia; order Gemmatales; family Gemmataceae; genus Limnoglobus. The sequence continues at coordinate 2,094 of JBBQCQ010000137.1, forward strand.
ATGGAAGTGGCCGCCCGCCTGAATGCCACGTTCCTGCTGGCCGGCGACGCGAAGAACAAAGTCGCGAACGCCGTGAAGGGCGACGTGGTGCTCGTCACCGTGCCGCCGACCTATCGCCTCAATCACGAGCGGTTCCTGATCGTCGCTCGCCAGGTGCCGATGACGCCGTCCGGCTCGGACAGCCTGCTTCGCAAGAAGCTCGAACAAGACCTGCTGAACCCCGAGACGGCCATCGCCTCGGCGGTGAAGCTCGAAGCCCTCGGGGCCGAAAGCACACGAGCGTTGCAGACGGGCCTGCAAAGTGAATCGCCGTGGGTGCGGTTCGCGGCGGCCGAGTCGCTGGCGTACCTCGGCAGCACCAGCGGTGCGGCCGACCTCGCGAAACTGGCCGAGCAGCACCCGGCCCTTCGCTCGCACTGCCTGACCGCCCTCGCCAGCCTCGACGACGGCGTGAGCACCGACCGCCTGGTCGATCTCATGAAGCACCCCGACACCGGCCTGCGATACGGGGCGTTCGTCGCTCTGCGGAGCATCAACGACCGCCACCCCGAACTGCACGGCACGAACGTGAAGAAGGCGTTCTGGGTCCACGAAGTCGCCCCCGGTTCACAGTCCGTCGTTCACCTGACGAGCAGCCGGCGGGCGGAAGTCGTGCTGTTCGGCAACCCCGGCACGCTCGTCCCGCCGTACACGATCCCGGTCGGCAACGACTTCGTCATTGCGGCGAAGGCCGGCGATGAGAAGGCGACCATCACCCACCTCGCGACCGGCAGGGACGGATCGAAGCAAGTGGTGGTGAAGGTGCCGTCCACCCTCCGCGGTGTGCTTACGGCCGTCGGCGAACTCGGCGGCGGGTACGCCGAGGCGGTCGAACTGATCCGCAAGGCCGACGGCACGAAGGTGCTGGCCGCGACGCTGGCCGTGGACTCGATGCCCCGCGGCATGCCGATCACGCAACTGGCGAAGCTGGCCCGCTCCGACTCGAATCTGGAGCAGGCGAACATGGAAGTCGTCCGTGCCACGACCCCGACCGGCAGCGAGTTGCAACTGGCGAGCTTCGACCTGCCCTCGGAGGCCGACAACGTCAAGCAGACGCCGGCCGCGGAGGAGCCATCGTTGAACCGCAGCCCCGGCCGCTTGTTCAGCGCCAAGAAGCACCCGCAGGAACCCGACGTGGAACCGCCACCGGCCGCGAAGCCGCCCGAAGAAAGCTTCGACCTGGCCCGCAGTCCGGGGAAACTATTCGGGAAGTGATTCTTGGTGAGCGGGGGGCGTCAGCCCCCTGATTCTTTTCCCCGGCGGGACGAGAAACAGGGGGCTGACGCCCCCCGCTCGCCTATTGCTTCTCGGCCCCGGAAGGGGCTGCGGAGTGTAGCCACGGGTGGAGCGCAAGCGGAACCCGTGGAAGTCTCGAGCGAGGACTCTGCCCCGGAGGGGCAGCGGAACGAGTGCCGCTCGCTCCGCTGCCCCTCCGGGGCAGAGTCGATTTCGGGTTCGCGTTCGCGTCCCACGGGTTACGCTGCGGCCGGCCTTCGGCGGCCTCCGCTCCACCCGTGGCTACACCCCGCGGCCCCATCCGGGGCCGAAAGGCGAGCGGGGGCGTCAGCCCCCTGATTCTCACTCTGCCAGGACAAGCTTGCAAACGCGACGGCGAGCGGGCCCGGCGTAAGCGGGCCGTGTCTTCGGACTTCGAGCCTTCAGACACGGCCCGCTTACGCCGGACCGCTCGCCGGTGATGTGTTCGAGAATCGTTGCGATTCGAGAATCAAGGATCTGACGCCGCCGCTCGCCTGTTGCCGTCTCACAATTTCGCTCCGTCCGTTGCTCCGCCGACCGCGGCGCGGGAAGATGGTGTGGATGATACGCCCCCTTTTCTGGCTACTGCACGTCCCGTTCGCCCTCTGGCTCGCGTATTCGGCCAGCGTCGTCATCGACGTGTACGTCATCAGGAGTAGTCCGGGGGCTGCGGTTTACCTTCAGGGAGTGGTGTGCCTTATCCTGCCGGTGTCCCTGTTCGGGCTGCCTGTGCTTGCCATCATCGCGGGACGAAACGCGGGCGAGTTGCGTCGCTGGGAGCGAATGATCGGGTGGCTCGTCGGCATCTCTTCGTTGCTCTTCCTCAGTCGGATTGTCATGGCCATCGTTCTGGATACCACCCACCGTTGATTCGGTGGGCAGGCCGACGATTCCTTGAGCAATTTTGATTCGGTGGGCAAAGCTAATTTGCATCTGAACAAATGTATCTTATCCTCCGGCATCCCTTCGCCCGGAGGTTGCCGTCATGGTCCCGCTCGTTCTCGCTTCGCTCGCCCTTGGTCAAGTGCCCGCGCCGAGCGTGAAACTGCCCGCCGAAGTCGCCGGGCAGCCCGGCCGCATCGTGCAGTTGAAGGCCGAGGCGACCGGGCCGCACGTTCGCTGGTTCCTCGTGTCCGAGGACGCTGATCTTGTGCCGTTCCCAGACGGCAAGGTGGCACTTTTCAGCAGCCCGAAGGCCGGGAAGTACACCGTGCTGGCGTGGACCGCGGCCGGCGACGTGCCGAGCGATGCGGCGAAGTGCGTGATCGTCGTCGCCGGGTCGCCCGCCCCGCCGCCGATTCCGAGTCCGTTCGCCCGCGACCTTCAGAAACTGTACGCCGACGATGCGACCGCGGACAAGGCGAAGCCTCTCGCGCAGTTGGTCGCGCTGTATCGCGAGGCGGTGGCGTTCGCCGAGAAGGCCGACGTGGCCACCACCGGCGACCTGGCCGCCCACATTCGCGCCGCCGGTGGCACGTTGCTCGCGGCCGATGCTTTGGTCGGTGTGCGGAAACGGATCGCCGAGGAAATCGCGAAGGAACTTTCCACCGACGCCGACAAGCCGCTCGATGCGGCCACGCGAACGAAGGCGGCCAAGCTGTTCGAGCAAATCGCCACCCACCTGGAGGAACTGAAATGACCCGCCGCATCACCTTGCTTTTGTTCACGCTTCTCCTCGCGGTTCTCGGCTTCTGGCTCGCCCCTTCTTTGCCGGAACGTCCGCGGACCTTCGGCTGGGTGGACGACCGCGACACGGTGCGGGCCATCGCCCGCACGCTGCCGAACCCGGACTTCCAGGCCACCGAAGCCTACCGTACCGCCTACGACGGCCCCGACGATGTCTTCCTGTGGGACGCTTCGCGGAAGGTGCTCGGCCGGCTGATTCCGCCGCGCGACCAGAAGGATGTCGGCTCCTGCGTGAGTTTCGGCACCGCGTCGGCCGTCGAGCACCTCATCTGCGTGCAGATCGCGAACGGGGCGGCGGAAGAGTATCGCGATGTGGCGCAAGAGATCGTCTACGGTGGCTCGCGCGTCGAGATCGGCGGCGGCCGCATTCGCGGCGATGGCAGCGTCGGGGCGTGGGCGGCGAAGTTCGTCGTGGACTATGGCGTGCTGCCGCGGGGCGTGTACGGCCGCTTCGACCTGCGGGCTTACGACGTGGCTCGCTGCCGCGACTTCGGCCTTCACGGCGTGCCGGACGAACTCGAACCGGAGACGAAGAAGCACCCGGTGAAGGCCGTCGCCAATGTGCGGAGTTGGGCCGAGGCGCAAGCCGCGATTCGCAACGGCTACCCCATCGCGGTGTGCAGCAGTCAGGGCTTCCGCATGATGCGCGACGGCGACGGGTTCTGCCCGCCGCAGGGAACGTGGATGCACTGCCTGGCCCTCGTCGGCGTTCGCGGCGGGTCGCGGCCCGGCGGGTTCTTGCTGAACTCGTGGGGCGAGTCGGCCCACACGGGCCCGCGCGGCCTCGGCGACCCGTCGTCGGCCGGCTTCTGGGCCGACGCGAGCGTCCTCGACCGCATGTTGAAGCAGGGCGATAGCTGGGCGTTCAGCGGCTTCCGCGGCTTCCCCGCGAAGAAACTCGACTGGTACGCGAACCATATAGCCGCCGGTTTACTGGCAGGGATTTGATCCGAAGAACCACCGGTAAACCGGCGGCTATATCAGGAGGGTTTGTCATGCGTGCGATTCTGATGATCCTGGTTCTGGCGAACGCGGCCGCGGCCGATTCGAGCGAGCGATTGCGAGCGAGGGCGGCCCTGGCGCTGGCCTTCGCGCCGCCGACGTATGCCACGCAACACGCGAAGGCGGTGAAGGACGGTAAGCCGCTCGTGGTGTTCGTCGGCCAACCAGCGAAAGCGATGGCCGGGTGCGTGTGCGTGGCGTGCGAGACGTTCCCCGATGTGGCTGGCGAGGGCGTAGTCGTCGGCCTACCGACGGGCACGACGCTGCGGCGAATCGACCTGCCAGGCAAGCCGACAGAGGCGAACATCCGCGGCGCGCTCGGCACCGCCCCGGCGAACCGGATGGCAACGCTACCGGCTCGTTAGTCAGGGGACAGGAGTCAGGAATCAGGCGTCAGGGATCAGTAGAACAAACTGACCCTTGACTCCTGATTCCTGTCCCCTGACTCTTGGTGCTTCCATGTCCCTTCCCACGCGGCCGCTCGGCAACACCGGCGACAAGGTTTCGCTCCTCTGCCTCGGCGGGTGGCACATCGGGCAGCCGGCCATCGGCGATGCGGAAGCCATCCGCATCATGCACGCCGCCCTCGACGCGGGTGTCACGTTCTTCGACAACGCCTGGGACTACCACGAAGGGCACAGCGAAGACCTGATGGGCCGGGCACTCGCCGATGGCAATCGGCGGCAACAGGTCTTCCTCATGACGAAGAACTGCGGCCGCGATGCCGCGACCAGCCGGCAACACCTCGAAGACAGTCTGCGACGGCTGCGGACGGATGTGATTGACCTGTGGCAGTTCCACGAGATCAACTACGACAACGACCCCGACTGGATTGTGGAGCAGGGGGCACTCGCCGACGCCCTCAAGGCGCAGCAGGAAGGCAAGGTGCGGTTCATCGGGTACACCGGGCACAAGTCGCCGCACATCCTGGCGAAGATGCTGCCGCTGCACACCTGGGACACGTGCCAACTGCCGATCAACGTGTGCGATCACTTCTACCGTAGCTTCCGCCACGAACTGCTCCCGCTGTTGGTCGATCGTGGTATCGCGCCGATCGGCATGAAGAGCCTCGGCGGCGGCAATCTCGACGTCGGCGGGCAGATCGTCGCCAACGGCGTCGTCACGGCCGAAGAGGCGATCCGCTATTCGCTCTCGCAGCCGATCAGTTCGCTAGTTGTCGGCATCGATTCGATGAAGGTGTTGCAACAAGACGTGGCCATCGCCCAGCACTTCCGACCGCTGGAAGGCGACGAACTGGCGGCCGTGCTGGCGAAGGCGAAGCCTTTGGCCGGCGACGGCCGCCACGAGTGGCACAAGAGCACACAGAACTTCGACGGCCCGTACCACCGTCAGCAGCACGGGTTCGCGGTGTGACGGGCCGCGGTTACTCGATGCCCTTGGCGTAGAACCCGGCGGTGTCGGCATCGATGCCCCCATCGTTGTCGATGCGGAGGAAGCGAATGAAGTACCCGCCCTTGCCCATGTACGGCAGTCGCACCTTGCGGACCTGCGACGGGCTGGCGGTGGCGATGGGTGGGTAGGTGTAGGACGAAAAGCCGCCCTCGCAGTTGGCGTGGTAGGTCCAGGCAATGACCAGTTCGCTATATTCCCGGGCGGTGCCGGGCGTGCCGTAGTCGTGGACGAACTCGATGCCGCCGGGGCAGCAGCAGGGTTGATGGCCGGCGGCCGCGGCGGCGGGATTGCCCCCGCCGACAGGCGCTGCGGCCGGGGCGAGTTGGGCCGCCGCACCCATATTCATGCACATCTGGTTCGACATGGTGGTACTGATGGTGTTGTACGTTCGAGAGTCGCCGGTGCCCTCGCCTGCGTTCGCCGGGGCCACGGAGATGGTGTACGGGGCGTCAGCGGCCGTCAGCCCGGTGATCTGGCAACTCCAGAAGAAGTACGGCTTCTTGTTGACCGCACCGGCCTTGGTCGATGTTACGTCCGTGCCGTTTTTGTTCAGCACCTTAATCGCGATGGTCGTTACCCCC
>JBBQCQ010000138.1:0-8061 GCA_038318835.1 Gemmatales bacterium
CTGCATGGAACACTGGAACCTCCCCGCCGGCTTTCGGTACGCCGGCGTTGTCAGCGGTCTGCGGAGCGAGCCGAACCGCCGCGACCTGGCCGTGATCGTCTCCGACACTCCCGCGGCCGCGGCCGGTGTCTTCACGCAGAACCGCGTCTGCGCCGCCCCCGTCCACATCAGTCGCGCGCGATTGCCACGGAAGGACGCCCACGCCATCGTCATCTGTTCCGGCAACGCCAACGCTTGCACCGGCGAGCAGGGCATGGCCGACGCGAAGCGGATGGCCGAACTCGTCGCCGCCGACCTCGGGTGTTCGCCGGAGCAAGTCCTCGTCGCCAGCACCGGCGTCATCGGCCGACCACTGCCGATGCCCATTCTCGAAGCCGGCATCCCGAAGGCCGTGGCCGCCGCGCTGCCCGGAGCGGCCGCCCTCAACGACGCCGCCCACGCCATCCTGACCACCGACACGAAGATTAAGGTTGCCTCGCGGAAGACGGCCGGGTACACGGTCGCTGGCTTCGCGAAGGGGGCCGCCATGATCGGGCCGAACATGGCCACCATGCTCGGCTTCCTGATGACAGATGCCGCCGTCGATCCGCACGACATTCAGCAAGTGCTCAAGGAAGCCGTCGAGCCGACTTTCAACTGCATCTCGGTCGAAGGCCATACCAGCACGAACGACACGGTCCTCTTGCTCGCCAACGGGCACGGTCCGCCGCTGCGAGACGATGCCCTCGATTCGTTCGCTGGCACGGTCCGAAGTGTGTGTTCGGAGTTGGCCCGCAAGATCGCTGAGGACGCGGAGGGGGCCAACCACCTCATTACCATCCACGTCGTCGGCACCCGCACCGATGCCGACGCCCGCACCGTGGCGAAAGCGGTCGCGGAAAGTGCACTCGTGAAGACGGCTGTCTTCGGGGCCGACCCGAACTGGGGCCGTATCGTGTCGGCGGCCGGGTACAGCGGCGTGCCGTTCGAGGAACACGAACTTTCGCTGACGGTTGGCCCGCACCTGCTCTACGAGAAGGGACGCCCGCTGCCGTTCGACGCCGCGACCGTGTCGGGCTACTTGAAGAACAACCGCGAAGTGACCTTCGACCTGACGTTCACCCTCGGCGGCGGCCGCTGCACCTTCTACACCTGCGACCTGACGCACGAATACGTCACGCTGAACGCGGACTACACGACGTGACGCCGCTCCTCGAACTGCACAACCTCCACCGCGTGTTCGGCGACTTCGTCGCGCTCGACGGCGTGACACTCTCGCTGCCGCCCGGCCGCATCGGCCTGCTCGGCCCGAACGGCGCGGGCAAATCGACACTCCTCAAGATTCTCCTCGGCCTCGTCTCGCCGACGGCTGGCACGGGCGAAGTCCTCGGCCAGCCCCTCGGCGGCGACCGCGACGCGGCTAACAACTGGCAACTCCGCCGGCTCATCGGCTTCATGCCCGAGGCCGAGTCGCTGGTACCGGGGCTGACCGGCGTCGAGTACGTCGCGCTCGCCGGCGAACTCTGCGGCATGTCCCGTCGGCAGTCGCAGCGACGGGCGCACGAAGTGCTGAGCTATTTGCAACTGGAAGAAGCCCGCTACCGTCGCGTGGAGGAATACTCGGCCGGCATGAAGCAGCGGGTGAAGTTGGCGCAAGCCCTCATTCACGACCCGCCGTTACTGTTGCTCGACGAGCCGACCAGCGGCCTCGACCCAGCCGGCCGCGATGTGATGCTGAAGCTCATCCGCGAACTCGGCCGCGATCACGGCAAGTCGATCATCCTCTCGACGCACCTGCTCGCCGACGTGCAAGCCGTGTGCGAACGGGTGGTCATCCTGGCCGGCGGTCGCGTCCGCGGCGTCGGCACCGTGGCCGAACTGTGTGCCATCCGCGAAGACCGAATTCGACTGCGAATCCAGGGCGACAGCACGAACTATCGCACCGCCCTCGAAGCCGCCGGCGTGGCCGTGCTCGCCGACAACGGCCACGGCGAATGGCGGCTGGCCGTGCCGCCGGGTTGGGCAAACGCCCGCTTCTTCGAGTTGGCCGAGCCGTGCGACGCCGTCGTGCGAGCCGTGATGCGCGACGACGAAACGCTGGAAGAACTGTTCCTGCGAACGGTTTCGAGTGCGGAGCGCGGAGCGCGGAACGCGGAGTGAAATCCAAAACTGCGTCGCGGCGAACACTGGCTTTTGCTTTACAGTCCGCACTCCGCACTCCGCACTCCGCACTCCACTGTTATCACCACCCACTTCGAGGTTGGCGTGTTGCTCACGTCGGCAGTGCTGTCGATCGGCACTAGCACGTTCGTTTCGGGGAAATATGTGGCGCAGTTGCCGCGGGGAATGTCGTACTCCACCACCAGGAAGCGGTTCGCCCGTCGCACTTCGCCGCGGAAGTGACCCACGAGGTCCACCACGTCGCCGGCCGCCAGCTTGCGTTCGCGCAAGTCGTCGCCGTTCATCAGAACCACCCGGCGCTCGTTGTGGATGCCGCGGTAGCGGTCCTCCAGGCCATAGATCGTCGTGTTGAACTGGTCGTGCGTGCGGATCGTCATCATCACCAATTGCCCCGGTTCCACCCGCTGGTCGGCGAGCGGCGACGCCGTGAAGTTCGCCTTCGTGGTCCGCGTCGGAAAGGTGCCATCACGTGGTCGGTTCGGCAGGTAGAAGCCGCCGGGTTTGCGGACCTTCTCGTTATACCCGTCGAACCCTGGCACCACGCGGGCGATGGCATCGCGGATCGAGTCGTAGTTCGCCGCGAGCTGGTCCCACGGCGTCTTCGACCGCGTGCCCAGCGTGGCAGCCGCGAGGCGAGCGACGATCTGCGTTTCGCTCAGCAGGTGCGGCGAACACGGCGCGAGATTGCCTCGACTGCTCTGCACCACGCCCATCGAGTTTTCGGTCGTCACGAACTGCGCGACCTCGTGCTGTATGTCGCGCTCGGTGCGACCGAGGCACGGCAGGATCAACGCCGTGCGGCCGGTGACGAGGTGACTGCGGTTCAGCTTGATGGAAACGTGAACCGTCAGCCGCGTGTTCGTCAACGCCTGGGCCGTGAACTGCGTGTCTGGCGTCGCACTGAGGAAGTTGCCGCCGAGGCCGAGGAACACCTTCGCCGCCCCCGCGTGCATCGCGCGGATGGCCTCGACCGTGTCGTACCCCTTTGCCGGCGGGACCGTGAAGCCGAACTCTTCGCCGAGCTTGTTCGCCCACGCCGGCACGTGCTCCCAGATGCCCATCGTGCGGTCGCCCTGCACGTTGCTATGCCCGCGCACCGGGCACAGGCCGGCCCCCGGCTTGCCGATGCTGCCGCGAAGGAGGATCAGGTTCACGACGTCCTGAATCGTCGCCACGGCGTGCTTGTGCTGCGTCAGCCCCATCGCCCAGCACGCAATGATACGGTCGGCCTCGCCGAGCAACTTCGCCGCCGCTTCGATCTCCTCGCGGGTCAGCCCGGATTGTTCGAGGATGGCGTCCCACGTCGTCGCGGCGAGCGATTCCTTCAGCACGTCGAAGCCGGTCGTGTGGTCGCGGACGAACGCCTCGTCGGCTTTGCCCCAGGAAATCAGGCACTTCATCACACCCTTGAGGAACGCCTGGTCGCCGCCGATCTTCACTTGCAGGTACTGATCGGCCAGCGCCGTGGACCAGATGCCGAACATGCCGCGGCCTTCCTGTGGGTTGTCGAACGCGAGCAGGCCTGCTTCCTTCAGCGGGTTCACGGCCACGATTTTCGCCCCGGCCCGCTTCGCCTTCTGGAGGGCTGTGAGCATCCGCGGGTGATTCGTGCCGGGGTTCTGGCCGAGGATGACGATGACTTGCGCCTTCTCGAAGTCGTCGAGTTTCACCGTGCCCTTGCCAATACCGACGGTGGGCCCGAGGGCCGAGCCGCTCGACTCGTGGCACATATTCGAGCAGTCCGGGAAGTTGTTCGTGCCAAACTGCCGCACGAAGAGCTGATACAGGAACGCGGCCTCGTTCGACGTGCGGCCGGACGTGTAGAAGATGGCCTCGTCCGGCGACGCGAGGGCGTTCAGTTCGTCGGCCATGAGCGCGAAGGCGTCGTCCCACGCAATCGCTTCATAGTGCCGCGAGCCGGGCCGGAGGACGAGCGGTTCGGCGAGCCGCCCGAATCGGCCGTGTTCGTAGTCGGAGAGCTTCGCCAGGTCGTCAATGGAATGTTCGCGGAAGAAGTCGGCCCCGATGGTGCGGTGGTCGGCCTCATAGGCGATGGCCTTCGCGCCGTTCTCGCAAAACTCGGCCACGGCCCGATGCTCGTCCGGGTCCGGCCATGCGCAGCTCGTGCAGTCGATGCCGCCCGACTGGTTGAGCATGAGCAGCGCCCGCGTGCCACGAACGACGCCGGCCCGCCCCCAGACGTGCTTCATGGACGACACGACCGCCGGGAACCCGGCCGCGACGTTCTTGGGATCGGACACGCCGAGCCCGGTGAACACCTCCGGGCAGTCAGCTTCAGGCACGGCGTCGGCGGGAGAGGGAGTCATCGGAATGCCCTGGGAAGAAGTCTTACCATCATCATACAGCGGCACTTCGCGAGCAAGCCAGGGCCGACGATTCGGCTTCTGAGCCGCTTCGCGATTCTGGTAGAATGACCGACGTTCCCAAAGGAGAAAAGCATGAGTCCCGTTGTGATCGAGAAGGCCGCCCTGACGCCGGAAGACTTGCTCGCACGGCCCGACGGCGGTAGCGGGTATGACCTCGTCGATGGTCAACTGGAGGTGATCGCGATGAGCGCGAAGTCGTGTCGGATCGGCGGACGGTTGTATCGCGCGTTGGAAAATTATTGCGATCAACGTCCCGGCTGGGCGTTCCCCCCGGAAACCGGCTTCCGGTGTTACATCGACGACCCCAACCGCGTCCGCAAACCCGATGTCTCATTCATCGCCTTCGACCGCTATACGCAGGCCGAGTACGAGGAAGAAGGCTTCATCGAGACGGTCCCCGACATGATCGCCGAGGTCATCTCCCCGAACGACATCGCCGACGCGGTTGACCGAAAAATTGAGGAATGGCTGACCGCTGGGGTCCAGGTCGTGTGGGTCGTTCACCCGCCTATCCAGGTGGTCCGCGAACACCGGCCGGGCGGGGGGCTTCGCCAGTTCTTATTGACGGACACCCTTATCGAGCCGACCCTGCTGCCCGGCTTCGCCTGTCCCATCGCCGAGTTGTTCCGCCTTCCCGGCGTTCCGGTCGCCATGCCGTGACCTCGTAGAATCATCTCCTTACCCTTTTCGGCCCCGTTGATAACGGAATCCCGACCCATGACCGCGAAAAAAGTTTACATCGAAACCGTCGGCTGCCAGATGAACGTGCTCGACAGCGAGCTTGTCATCGGTGCCCTCCGCAAACAGGGCTACGACCTGACCGACACGATCGCCGACGCCGACGTGCTACTGTTCAACACCTGCTCGGTGCGGGAACACGCCGAAGAGAAAACGTACTCCGCTCTCGGTCGCGTCGTGCCGCACAAGAAGCAGAACCCCGGCGTCGTCGTCGGCGTCATCGGCTGCATGGCCCAGAAGGACCAGCACGCGATCCTCGACCGTGCCCCCTATGTGGACATGGTCGTCGGCACCGGGCAACTCGCCTGCATCCCGGAACTGGTGGAGGAAGTGAAGCGGACCCGCGCGCCCCAGTTCGCGGTCAGCCTCGGCCGGGCCGACGGCGGGCGGCACGAAGTCGAAGCCAGCTTCGAGAGCTACGACCCCACCCGCGATCCGACCATGCGGCCGACCCCCTTCCAGGCGTTCGTGCGCATTCAGATCGGTTGCGACAAGTTCTGCACCTACTGCGTCGTACCCAGCACCCGCGGCCCGGAGCAGAGCCGGCAGCCGGAGCACATCCTCGCGGAAGTCCGCCAACTCGTCGAGCAGGGCTGCAAGGAAGTCACGCTGCTCGGCCAGACCGTGAACAGCTACGTCTTCGACCACGGCGACGGCCGCCGCACGCGGCTGAGCGATCTCCTCGCGAAGATGCACGACACGCCCGGCCTCGACCGGATCAAGTTCGTGACGAACTACCCGAAGGACATGACCGACGACCTGCTCGACGCAGTGCGGGAACTGCCGAAGGTGGTGAAGTATCTGCATGTGCCGGCGCAGTCCGGCTGCGACGACGTGCTGAAGCGGATGAAGCGGAACTACACGGTCGCGTCGTACCGCGAAATGCTGGCCCGCAGTCGCGAGAAGGTGCCTGGCGTGTCGGTGACGAGCGACTTCATCGTCGGCTTCTGCGGTGAGTCGGAAGAGAGCTTCCAGAAGACGATGGACCTGGTCCGCGAGTCCGGGTTCAAGAACTCTTACATCTTCAAGTACAGTGAGCGCACCGGCACGAAGGCCGCCGACCGCTACCCCGACGACATCTCGGAGGAGACCAAGAAGCGGCGGAACAACGACCTGCTCGGCGTGCAGAACGCGAACAGCCACGCCGACCACAAGGCCCAGGTGGGCAAGATCGCGGCGGTCCTGGTGGAAGGCCCAAGTCGGCACGGCCAGCGGGAAACCGGCCCGGCCCGGCAACTGCTCGGCCGGACGATGACCGACCACGGCGTCGTGTTCGACGGCCCCGCCCGGCTGATCGGCGAGACGATCACGGTGCGGATCGCGAACGCCAGCCCGTTCACGCTGTACGGCGACGTGCTGACGGACGAGCGGGTCGGAGTTTCGTTGAACAGCGTGCCGAAGGAGGATACGATGCGGCCGCGGCGGATCGGGCTGAACACGATTTGATCCCGCGGGTAGAATGAAGCGAGCCGCCCGTGAAGCTCTTTCGAGTCATGAAAGTCGATGCGGATGGCAAGCCACAAGCCGGCATCAAGCGGAACATGCTTGGCGTGCGGCCGACCGATCCGACGAGCACAGACCCGAACCGGGTGTTCGACGTGCCGGCCGTGACCGGTGCTGACTCCGTTGGTCCGGGGAAAGGACTGTCAACAGCCCCTCTGCTGGACGGGTTGCAACCCCGAAAGGGAGAAGCCGTTTTTGTCCTGGAGTCCGACGACCTGCCGGCTGAATTGCAGCCCAATCAGGACAAGGCTAACCACTGCTTGATTCAGCCCGGTAGCACGATGACGTTAAGCGAGTACCAGCAAGCTCTGGCCGAGACTCGCGAGTTGTGGCAACAGGTTCCGTAGGGCACGAAGCATGATCTCTTTCGACACAGTTCGAGACGCCATACTCTCGCCTCAGCCGTGGACGGGCATGGACCAAATCGTGCGTGCAGAAATTGCTGCCGGCCGGCTGACGCATCAAATCAAGGACGACCTGTTGGGTATGGAGGACGCTTTGCGTCAGGTTCCAGGCTTCAACGTGCTATCGGAAGAGGCGTTTCTCGACACGATTGACCTGCTCATCGGGTTCTGCCCCGCGGGACGCGAATATCGGAACCCACCGGTGCTGCCGTCGGAAGAGGAGATTGCGAAGTTGCCTCGGTGGGCATGTGTAGCGTTCGCGGCACGGTGCGCCCGTCGCGTGCTACCCGTTTTCGCCAGGGTATGGCGTGACGCCCCACTTGCCGAGCAGACTCCCGTACAACGAGAGTACGAATCTCTGACCAGAATATGTACAATTGTTGAGGAAATGGCCGTCGCAGGAAAGCAATATCCGCATGAAACTGGTTGGAATCTAGCGGCAGAGGCAAACAGAATTAGCAGTCGCGCTTACGAAGTAGGTCGTCGTGAGGCTAATAATTGGGCTGCAGGAGGGCGTCCGGTTATTAGAGGTCATGCTGCGTTTGGAGAGATTGCCGGGCGTGTGGCCTCGTGCATATCGAACGCTATTGACTCAATAGTTTATGTAAGTCCAGGAGGTGATGTTAGGTTTGCGGTGTTCACTGCAACGGACGCCGCTTTTGCACTACCCGATGCTCATCGAGGTGTCATTCGTCGGGACTTTGACTACCTTTTCGGTATAGCCGTGTGGCAAAAATGGACAGACGAAACGCGAGTACCTGTTGAACTGTTCGGCCCACTTTGGCCAGAAGGTCCGCCATCAGGATGGCTGTATGATACTAACCTTCCGTTACACAACGGGTTGGCGTATAGCGTCTCCAGATCAGAGG
>JBBQCQ010000139.1:0-8053 GCA_038318835.1 Gemmatales bacterium
GTACGAGTTGGGCCTGTTCGAGGGGGAGTTGGTCGAATTCCTGACCACCGCCCCAATGGGCGACCCGATCGAAATTCGCGCTGGTAACACGCGCCTGAGTCTGCGGAAAGCCGAGGCCGCCGGCGTGCAGGTTCAACCGAAGTAACGCCCTCCCATGACCGTCACGCCGCTCATCGTCGCCCTCGTCGGCAACCCGAACGCGGGCAAATCGACCCTGTTCAACGCCCTGTCTGGCCTTCGGCAGCACGTCGGCAACTACCCCGGCGTAACCGTCGAACTCAAGAAGGGCAGCAGCGCCATCGCTGGCCGGCCGGTCGAATTCATCGACCTGCCCGGCACGTACAGCCTCGCCGCCCGCAGCCCCGATGAGATGGTCGCTGTCGACTTGCTCCTCGGCCGTCGCCCGGAGGAACCACGGCCGGATGTGATCGTCGCCGTCGTCGATGCGTCCAACCTCGAACGCCACCTGTACCTGACGACGCAACTCATGGAACTCGGCACGCCGGTGGTGCTGGCCGTGAACATGATCGACGTGGCGAAGAAGCAGGGCATCGTCGTCGATGTTGAGAAGCTGTCTCAGGCCACGGGGCTGCCGGTGGTCGCGATTCAGGCGAACGCGGGGGCGGGGCTGGATGCGCTCCGGGCGACCCTGGCCGAGGCTGCGGGCCGAACGTCGCCGGTCCTCACTGTCTTGCCGCCGATGATTCACACCGAGGCCGACGCCCTGCACGCGACCATCGACGGCGACCTGCCGCCGTTCCTCGCTCGCCGGCTGTTGCTCGACGTGGACGGCTACGCCGAAAAGTGGCTGACCGAGAAGCACGGCCCGACGTTGAAGACGACCCTCGACGCGGCCCGCCAACGGTTGACCGACGCCGGCCACCCGATCCCGGCGGCGGAAGCGAAGGCCCGGTACGGTTGGATTCGCCAGGTCGTGGCCGCCGCCGTCACGAAGCCGCGCGTGCGGGCCGTCACGGGCACCGACAAGCTCGACCGCGTGCTGACGCACAAAGTCTGGGGCACGCTCGTCTTCTTCGCGCTCATGTTCCTGGTCTTTCAGGCGATCTTCGTGGCGGCCGAGACGCCGAAGGGCTGGATCGAGAACGCCTTCGCGTGGCTCACGAAGGGCGTCGAGGCCCACATGGTCGCGGGGCCGTTGCGGTCGCTCGTCACCGATGGCGTGCTCGCGGGCGTCGGCGGCGTGCTCGTGTTCTTGCCGCAGATTCTGTTCCTGTTCGCGTTCATTGCCGTGCTCGAAGACTGCGGGTACATGGCGAGGGCGGCGTTCCTCATGGACAAAGTCATGAGCCGGTGCGGGCTGAACGGCAAGTCGTTCATCCCCATGCTCTCGTCGGTGGCGTGTGCCATCCCCGGCATCATGTCGACCCGCGTGATCGAGAACCGCCGCGACCGCTTCGCGACCATCGTGGTCGCGCCGCTCATGAGTTGCTCGGCCCGGCTGCCGGTGTATGGGCTGATGATCGGCGCATTCCTGACGAAGGGCCGGCCGTTCTGGCTGCCGGGGCTGACGCTGTTCGCCATGTACCTCATCGGCTTCGTGGTCGCGCCGCTCGTCGCGCTACTCTTGAAGCGGACCCTGCTACGAGGCGAGACGCCGGTCTTCGTGATGGAACTGCCGCAGTATAAGCGGCCCTCGCTACGGCTGATCGTGCGGCGGGTGGTCGAGGCCGGGTGGGCGTTCGTCCGCCGGGCGGGCACGATCATTCTCGCGTCGATGATCGTCATCTGGGCGCTGCTCTACTTCCCGCACGCGGATGCCGACGGGCAGAAGTACCCGGACCGCATCGCTGCCATCGAGGAGCAAGCCGACGCGGCCGAGGGGGAGGCGAAGGAAAAGCTCGACCAACAGGCGAACGCGATCCGCGGCGAGTGGAAGCGGAACTCGTACCTCGGGCGAACCGGGTTGGCCCTGGAGCCGGCCTTCCGCCCACTCGGGTGGGACTGGCAAGTCGGCGTGGCCGTGCTGGCGAGTTTCCCGGCCCGCGAGGTCATCGTCGGCACGCTCGGCATTCTGTACGACGAGGGGGACGTGGACCCCGGCGACGTCGAGCAGCGCGGGAAGCTCGGCGATGTCGTCGCCGCGAAGTGGGCCGAAGACCCGGTGCGGGGGAAGTATGCGGTGGCGGTGGCCGTGTCGGTGATGGTCTTCTTCGCGCTCTGCTGTCAGTGTGCGGCCACATTGGCGGTGATCCGCCGCGAGACGAAGAGCTGGGCCTGGCCGATCTTCACGTTCGTGTACATGACGGTGCTGGCCTATATCGCGGCCCTCATCGTCTTCCAGGTCGGCCGCGTGATCGTCGATACGATGGGGTGATCCGATGGACGCACAACTCGGAATCGCAATCCTGCTCGTGGCACTCGCCGCCGGCTACGTCCTGCGTGCGATCTGTCGCGCCGTCCGCGGCACGCCGGGCGGCTGCGCATCGGGCTGCGGCAAGTGCGCCGGGGCCGACGCGCCGAAGTCTGGCCGCACGCCACTACCGCAGGTCTAGGATCGCCCACGATCTCCGATTCTCCCGTCTCCTGCGAAAAAGTGATGAGACTTCGATAGCTGGACGAATTTCTTTGTTGACGTGCGTTTCCCCATCGTTTATACCCAATACAGTTCGTTCGCTCCGATTCTCTTCCATCACTTCTATTCGGGGTCTCTGTCATGCATGTACTTCATCCGCGGCGTCGAAGTGCTTTCACACTCATCGAACTGTTGGTCGTCATCGCGATCATCGCGATCTTGATTGGCCTGCTACTGCCGGCCGTGCAAAAGGTCCGCGAGGCCGCGGCCCGCGCCAAGTGCAGCAACAACCTCAAGCAGATCGGCCTGGCCGTTCACAACTACCACGACACCAACGGCATCCTGCCGCCCGGCGGGGCGGTCGATCAGAAGCCGTTCGGCACCCACCCGACCAACGGGGCCGCGTGGGGTAGCCCGTGGCTCGTCTATATCCTGCCCGGGATGGAGCAAAACGCCCTGTACTCGCAATTCCAGTTTGCCGGCAACTCGGGGTGGAGCAACACGCAGAATTCGAACGCCGCCAACGGCGTGAGGATCGCGTCCTACCGCTGCCCGTCCGCGACGTTGCCAGACAACGTGACGAGCGCGCTCAGCGGGGTTGAGATGCTGGTTACCTACATGGGCATATCCGGGGCCGTGCCCAGCCTGATTACGACCCCCGCCTACAATGATAACCGGATCGCGATCGGCAACACCGGTGTCGCCGGGAACTCCAGTGGGGGCACTCAAGCCGCCAACGGGATCCTCATCGCCAACGGGAAGATTCAACTCACGACAATCGCCGACGGCACGAGCAACACCATGCTGGCCAGCGAACAGGGCGACTTCATAGTAACGCTCGACGGCACGAAGAACGCCTGGAACGGCTCTACGCCGCACGGCTGGACGATCGGCGCCGGCAGCGGAGCGACGCCCTACGGCAACGGCGGCGACGCTCGCCTATTCAACTGCACCACGATCCGCTACCCGATCAACAGGAAGACTGGGTGGACCAACGGCGGGCACTGCGGGGCGGAAGGGATCTGTCTCTTCGGTCCGCAAAACGTCCCGCTCAACTCCAACCACACCGGCGGGGTGAACGCCGCCATGGGCGACGGGTCGGTCCGGTTCTTCCGGGACACGACTAACATTCAAGTGTTAGCCCAGTACGCCATCCGGGACGACGGCATTCCGATCAGCGACAACTAACCCTCGCGGCCCGACGGCCGTCGTTCGCGGCCCGGCATCACGTCGACCGGGCCTTTCTTCATTCCCTCTCTCCCTAAGGGTGCGACCAGTGGTGCATACGATTCGACGGGCGGGCGGACTCTTCGCCGTCGCCCTCCTCTGTTGCGGGTGCGGAAAGGGCGGCGACCCGGGCGTGCAGGCGACGCGGGCCAAGGTCAGCGGCAAGATCTCCTACGCCGGCAAGCCCCTGCAAAAGGGCACGATTGTGTTCGACGCCGGGGCCGGAACGCAGCCCGCAGTATTGGACATCCTGGACGGCAAGTACGAAGGGCTGGTCACCATTGGCAAGAACCGAGTCATGATCAACTCCACCAAGCAGACCACGCCGCGAGAGTTGTACGGTAAGGACGGTCCGGGGTACGACGACCCCATCGAAGTCAACATGCTCCCCGCCCGCTACGGCACGGAGAGCAAGGTCAACCGCGAAGTGGCCGCCACCGGCTCGAACGAGTTCAATTTCGACCTGGAAGCGAAGTAACGCCGCCACCCCGCGGGAACACTCTCGCGGGGTTCGCACTTCCGCCAGCAATTCCCGGCTCGCGTCCGCACAGTCTCCACCAGCACAACCCGCAGAGTTCACCTGCTCTACCGGCCCGAATACGGAAGCGGGGCCGACCACGGCCGGGTGGGCGTTGGTATGATGACGGCACGCCAGGAGTCTGCCGATGACCCGTTCCCATCGTGCCTTCACGCTCATCGAGTTACTCGTCGTGATCGCCATCATCGCCATTCTCATCGGCCTGCTGCTGCCGGCCGTGCAGAAGGTGCGAGCCGCCGCGGCTCGCATCAAGTGCGCGAATAACCTGAAACAGATGGCCCTGGCCGCGAACACTTACGAGACAACGCTCGGCGAGTTCCCGCCCGGCCTCGCCCACCCCGGCCGCAACGGGCGGTACACCTCGCTGTTCGTCGAACTGCTGCCGTACCTGGAACAGCAACCGCTCTATTCGGCGTGGAACTTCACCAGCCCGATGGCGAATACCGCCAGCGCGACGGCGACCGGGGCGACGCCACTAGCCCTGTTCGTATGCCCGGCCGAGCCGTCGCAGGCGAACCCCGTGACGGTCGGTTCGATCACGGCCGCGCGGACGACCTACGCGGGCAATGGCGGCACGCGGTCGTTCCCGGCGACGCAGGCGAAGGCCGACGGCATGTTCTACGAGACGGGGCCGAGCGGGATGCCGACGGCGAACCGACCGCCCGTGCGGCACGCCGACGTGATCGACGGCACGTCGAACACGATCCTCTTCGGCGAACGAGTGCCGCAAGATGGAGCGATGAACTCGTGGTTGCAGGCGACGATCATGCCCACGCCGACGCCGCCGTTGCAGGGGCTGGACGGGTACATGTACTGGGCGGCCCCGCCGTCGCAATGGGCGATCGCGAACGTGTCGTGTGCCGCGATGGGGGCCATCAACGCCAGCTACCCCAACAAGTACGACCCCGCGGCCAGCTACCCGAATCCGGTGCCGCCGGCCGACTGGTCGGGCATGGCCGACGCCTGGGCCACGCGGGTCTCGGCCTACGGCAGTCGGCACACCGGCGGCGCGAACTTCGCGCTGACCGACGGCAGCGTGCCGTTCCTGAAGACAACGCTGCCGCTCCCCACCCTCCAGGCGCTCAGCACGCGAGCCGGGTCGGAAGTGGTGGGGATCGAGTAAAGAGCGTCACACGCTCACGAAGACGCCGCCGAAGAAGTTCGGGTCGAAGGTCACGTTGTACACCGTCTGGCGGGTCAGAAAGCCGGTGCCGAAGGCGAACTGCGAGACCTCCGCCTGACCGCGAACACCCGCACCGCCGAAGCCGAGGAGCAGATAGGCACTGTTCAGCGTGTTCGGCAGGATGGCGGCCCCCACAGTCACGCCGTTCGTGTAGCCGGTGAAACTGAAACTGTCGAGCACGTCGTTCAGTCCCGTTCCGTTGAAGTTGCCGTTGCGGATCGTCGCGCCGTTGTACAAGGCGTAGGTGCCGGTCACGCCGGGGCCGGTGCCGACGGCCACGTCGGCGAACCCGTCGCGGTTGTAGTCGGCCGACGCCACGTACAGGCCGCTGCGCAAGGACGGATCGAAGGCGAAGAAGTCGGCGACCGTGTCGCCCAGTTCGTTGCTGTTGAACTGCAACTGCTTCGTTGCGATCGCGCCGCCGTTGAGCACCCGCACCCGTGGGCCGCCGCCGATGCCAGGGGCCACGACGAGGTTGGAGAAGGCCAGCCCGCCCAGGGGTGCCGGGTCGGTCGCGACCGTGATGCCGTTGCGGAACGACGGCTCGAAGGCGAAGAAGTTCGCCACCGTGTCGCCGAGGAGGTTGCTCGTAAACGCCCGCCCCTGGGCGGTGATTTGCGCGCCGTCGAGCACCCGCACCCGCGGCCCGCCGCCCGGCCCGGCCCCGATGACGAGGTCGGCGCTGGTCGTGCCGATGAAGTTCCCGACGGCCACGTTCGACCCGCCTCGCTGCGTGCTCTCGAACGCGAAGAAGTCAGCGATCACGGACGCACCAGAGATTTCGGCAGATGTGTCGATAAAGGTTCCGCCGGTGCCCGCGGTGAACAGCCGGCCGTCGATCACCTTGATTCGCGGCCCGCCGCCGACGCTCGCCCCGACGATCAGATCGGCGACGTTGTCGCTGTTTACGTCGCCGATGGCCGTGGTCACGCCGCCGGTGAAGGTGTTCTCGAAGGCCAGGAAGTCGGCTACTTTCGCGCCGGTGGTGGTGATGAAGACTTCGACCCGCGGGGAACTCCCCGGCCCGCCACCGATGGCGAAGATACCCGACGCGGCCGGCACCTCGCGGCCTTCGAGGACTTCGGCCCGAAGGCGGATTTTCGATGCGTTGCTCATGGTGATCTCCCGCGGGCACTCGGACATTCCAGGGCGGGTGGTATAGCAAGGCCGGGGCGAAATGGGCAAGGTGAAGTCGGGCGGACCCGCCCTGAAACCTTTTCCCCGTCTGGCGTGTATCCTCTGGTACGTCCGCCTGCCGAGTCTACGCATATCCGGGGCGGATCCCGCGCGAACAACCTGGTGCTGTCATGCCAACCCGTTGGGGCGTGGCCCTCATTCTCGCCTTCTGGCTCTCCACCGTCGCCTACGTCGGCTACCGCGACGTGTGGCCACACCTCGTCGCCGATGCCGCCCCGACGGCGTGGATCGATTTGTCCGACGAGGCCACCCAGGCCGTGCCGGTGCGGTGGGAACTATACCGCAACGACGACCGTGTGGGCAAAGTCAGCACCCAGATGAGCTACGACGCGGCCGCGGATGCCTTCCGGTTCGTCACGAAGTACCGCGGCGAATTGGGCGTCGAACTCTTCGGCATCACGTTCCGGATTCCCGACTACGAGATGACCACCACCCTCGACCGCGGTGGCCGACTGCGTGCCCAGAGCATGACCGCCACCTTCGCGGTGAAGGCCGGCCCGCTGTCAAACACCGGCACGGCCACCACCGAGGGCGTCGTGAGCGACGGCATATTGGTCGGCCGGTGTAAGCTTGTGGCCAACGGCTTCGACGCGGTCGACGAAGCCCTGACCCCGACGCCTGTGCCGGAAGGGCAGGTGCTGAACCCGCTACAACCCGTCAACCGCCTCCGCGGCGTGCGGCCCGGAATGCGCTGGGTGATCTACGAAGTGAACCCGATGGGCGAGGCCATCGCCGGCATCAAGGATGTCATCGCCAAGAAGCTGGGCACCTCGCTCCTGACCGGCAGCACGCCGAAGGAGCAGCCGGCGATGATCGCCACCGTCGGCGATCAGCCCGAAATGCTGTCGCGGCCCCGTGGCGATGCCGCGTGCTGGGTGATCGAGATTTGCGGCCCGCAAGGCACGACGACGGTGTGGGTGCGCGTGAGCGACGGATCGGTGATGCAGCAGGTGGCGAAGCTGGAAGGCGAGACGATGCGCCTGGAGCGCGAGGAGTGACCATGATCGACATCGCGAATGTCTCGAAGCGGTACGGCAACAAGCTGGCCGTCGAAAACCTCAACCTGCGCATCCCGGACGGCGAACTGTTCGCCTTCCTCGGGCCGAACGGGGCCGGCAAGACCACGACCATCAAGATGCTGTGCGGCCTCTTGTTCCCCACCACCGGCACCGTTCGCGTCGGCGGGTTCGACGTGACCACGCACGGCGACCAGGCCCGCAAGCTCGTCAGCTACGTCCCCGATCAGCCGTTCCTGTACGAGAAGCTGACCGGCCGCGAGTTCCTGCAATTCACAGCCGACCTGTACGCGATGGACCCCCACCACGCGAAGGAACGCATGAACATCGTGCGGCAGCAGTTCCACCTGGACGAATTC
>JBBQCQ010000140.1:0-8033 GCA_038318835.1 Gemmatales bacterium
GTCAGTCTTCGGTTCGCCGATGGTGGTGACGAACATGCGGCCGTCGAGCACGACGACCGACTCGGGATTTTTCAACCCCGTGACCAGCGGCGGTGGGGCCGCAGAAGCTGTTGCGGCGATGAGGAACAAGAACGAGAGGCACTTCATGGTGGCATCCTGAGAATGGAGAGGGTGTTGTAGACTAATGACCTGCCTTCGCCCGCTCCGCGGCGTGGCTGTCGGTTAGGGTCGGGTTCCGGCCGATGCAGGGGTGCCGGTCAACCGGGACTGATAGGCCCAGTACACGATTGCGAGGCCGGCCGCCCCACCGGCTGGGAGGAGCAGCGCGACGAACCGCAGGTGCTGGAATCCGTAGGCTCCACCCGACCCGCCAAGCACGAACCCGGTGATGAGCAGTAGGTAGAGCAGAGCCTTGCGTCGGTCGAACGGCCGCCCGCGGAGTCGTTGGCCGATCATGGTGCCGAGGTCCGTGAATAAGCCGGTGACGTGCGTCGTGCGGATGACGGCCCCGCTGTACGTGCTGACCAGGCCGTTCTGCAACCCACAGGCGGCCGACGCGAGGAAGTGGCCGACCGTCATGCCGGATGCCAGGGTGAGTGCGGCCGCGGCCAACACAGCCGCTTCGAGCAAGAGGGCCACGCTGTACCGATGGCTCAACCGTAGCGCCGTGTCGCCGACGAGTAAGCCGCCGAGGGCGGCTCCGATGACGAACGAGAGGAGCGTCAGCAGCAAATGCAGGCCCCCGGCTCCGTCGCCGTTCACGAGCGACAAGCCGAGGAGCGTGGACGTACCGGTGACATGTGAGACGGCCTGGTGCTGAAAACCCATCAGGCCGACGGCGTTGGCCGCCCCGGCGATGAGGGCCAGCCAGAAGCCGCCGATCTCGACCCACCACGGTAGCTTGGTGAACACGTGGCTCAAAACCTCTTCTCGTGGCAATCAACGGTCTTTCGACAGCGATGGACACCGCCCACAGCATTCCCCGCCCGGAGGAGTTGTACTAAGGTCGCTCGCAGACGGCCGGCCGTGGGCTTCTGCCCTACAACACCTTCCACCCTTTCCCCAATCGGAGTTTCGCATGAAGATCGGCATGAACCTGTTGCTCTGGACCGGCCACGTCACCGAGGAGCACTACCCGCTGCTCGAGAAGACCAAGGCGGTCGGCTACGACGGCGTCGAGCTGCCGCTCTTCGAGGGGGAACCGAGCCACTACAAGAAGGTGAAGGCCGAACTCGACAAGCAAGGGCTGAAGTGTACGACAGTGACCGTGGTGAACCCCGAACACAGCCCGATCAGCCCGGACGCGAGCATTCGCAAGGCCGCCCACGAACGGCACAAGTGGGCCATCGACTGTAGCGCCGCCCTCGGTGCGGAGACGATGCTCGGGCCGTTCCACTCGCCGCTCGGCGTCTTCACCGGCGATGGCCCGACGAGCGATGAGAAGAAACGAGCCGCCGAGGTGTTGCGGAAGGCGGCCGAGTACGCGAAGCAGGCGAACCTGATGCTCGCCATTGAGTACCTGAACCGCTTCGAGTGCTACTTTCTCACGACGGCCGTGGATGCGGTCGCCCTGGTGAAGAGCGTCGATCACCCGAACTTCCGCACGATGTACGACACGTTCCACGCGAACATCGAGGAAGCCCGCCCCAGCACGGCCATCCGCACGATCGCCCCGGTGTTAGCGCACGTCCACATCAGCGAGAACAACCGCGGCACCCCCGGCACGGGGCCGGTGAACTGGTTCGAGAGCTTCCGCAGCCTCCGCGAAGTCGGCTACGACGGCTGGCTGACCATCGAAGCCTTCGGCCGGGCACTGCCGGCGTTGGCAGCGGCCACGCGCGTGTGGCGGGACTTCTTCCCCTCGCCGGACCACGTCTACACGGAAGGGATCGGGTTCATCCGCTCGATGTGGGCGTTGGCGAAGTGAGTCGGGTGTGGGTCGCCGGCAGCCGGCGACCCTCGTCATCTAGAACGGCATGGTATAAAAATTTGTGTTAGTACCGCACACGTCCACGCGGACCGCGTCGCTGCCAAACGCCCCTTGAACCATACGCTCCAAGAGCTTCCCGAGGTAAACTAATCGAACCTTGTCGTTACAGGTCGCGAGTGTCGAGAGCGAGAAGCGATGGACGCCAGTCGTCTCGTCGAGGCCGACGTCCTTGAGGCGAAAGCCTTGGCCGTTCAGATTCCGGTCGATGGCGTTCAGGAGTGAAAGCCACTCGTCGAATTTCGCCCGTGTGGTACCGGGGTCCATACCGCTCTCCACCCAAACGGTGATGACCATATCAGACGGGTCATTCCTCGCAGTATTGGTCCCCGTCCCGTTATCCGTCGCCTTCTCCGGCGGACTAGTGGCAACGTCCTCAGCCCATGCCAACTTGACCCCTCGGCCAACGACGTGATTTGATACCAGGCGATTGTTCGATGTCATGGTCCCGTTCTCCCTGCTACGTTCAAGTATACCGCGGATCGCGATCCGAGTGGTTGGCCGTCGGCGAACAATCGGAACTCGTACTCCCCTTCTTCCAGGAACGTGATCGGCGGAAGGTGAACGACGTCTTCGACGAGTACGCGGCTTTCCGGCATTCGAATCGTGTAGAACTCCGTTCTCCGTAGCAGACTGAGTTGACCCGGCCGGTGCATGTTTTGGATCTCGATGTGAAGGCGAAACTCTCCGAACGCGTCCAGGAGTTGAAAATACAGCGTAGACCGACTCAACTCGACCGGGAAGTCTGCCCCGTCCGATGGACGGAGTTGCCAAAGGGGGCGGATCAGTACCCACGAGTCAGACGCCAATTCATACGCCGCCGACTCGCACAGTAGCAACTGCACGACGTCTGGAAGATTCCCGTTCGCCATCGGCAATCCTCCGACCGTATCCTACCTCGCCTGTTAACCTCGGTAAGCTGCGCAGACCCCGCCGAACGTGCCCGCGGGGCAGCCTCTTTTCCGCACTTCCCCCCACACATCGTCGCGGTTTGCTGACAGGGCTAGCCGATTCTCCTGATAGTGGCGTGTGACACCGCACGCACCGGAGGCACCACGGATGGCTCGATTCCCTCGCACCTGGCTCGGCATCTTCGCCCTGGGCTTCATCCCGCTGGCCATGGCCGCGGAACCCACCCCACCGACCGGCACGCCGCAAGTATTCGTGCCGTGGGCGAACAAATTCTTCAAGAAGGACAACCCGCCGTCCGTCATCGTCCACGACTTCGGCACGGTGCCGCACGGCACCATGCTGACGCACAAGTTTACGTTCACGAACATCTATGATGTGCCGATGCAGATCATCGACGTGCGGAAGTCGTGTACGTGCCTGGACGCCGACCCGCCGCAGAAGGTTCTGCAACCCCACGAGTCGGCCGACCTCGTGCTGACCATGAACGCGGCCAAGTTCAACGGCCCGAACGCGCAGACGTTTTACGTGACATTCGGCCCGCAGTACGTGTCGACGGCCGTCATCCGCGTGCAGGCCAATAGCCGGGCCGATGTGCAGCTCTCGCCGGGGCACATCAACTTCGGTGTCGTGCAGCAGGGGGCGAAGGCGTCGCAGTCCGTGAGCATCAAGTATGTCGGCAAAATGCGCGACTGGAAGATCACCGACGTGGTGAAGCCGAGCGGGCCGCTCGATGTGGTCGTCACCGACCCGAAGGGGCCGGATTTCGTGGTGACGGTGTCGTTGAGGGCCAACGCCCCGGCTGGCACGATCCTGGAGCCGATCACGCTGAAGACCAACGACCCGACGGCGAGCCTGTTGCAGTTCAACGTGGCCGGCGTAGTGCAAGCGCCGATCACGGTTGCCCCGGAGAAGGTGAAGTTCGAGGGGGTGAAGATCGGCGAGGAGCAGACGCAGAAGGTGATCCTGCGGGCGACGAAGGCGTTCAAGGTGGAAGCGATCACCGATGCCGGCGATGGCGTGACCGTCGAACCCGGTGCGGTCGCGGCCCCGGTGCAGATCGTGACGGTGAAGTTCAAGCCCGTCGGTAGCGGCACCTGGAAGCGCGAACTGAAGCTGAAGACCGACTTGGGCGAAGCCCCGCTGACGGTAGAACTCGAAGCGGTGCAGTAAGCTGAAGGTGGCAGACTGCGAGAGCTACCGAATTATGATCCTCTTCGACATCCGGCATGACGATAGTCATGCCGGTTATATCAACGTCGTGAATCGATTCTTAGACACGGAACCGACCGCCGGGTGGTATCTGGCGCAGTTCGGTCACGTCGGTAGTCCACAATGGTGGTCGTATGCGGATCGCGGCGAAATTTCTGTCGAAGTACTGACGGGACTGGTTTCCATCGTTGGTGATCGGCCCGAACCGTGGTCGGACGAACCCGAAGACATCATCGAGTTCGTCGTCGGTGGACAGGCAATCGCATACGACCGCGTGGACTATTGGGCTGCACATCCGATCCGGGTCGGGGATCGGATAACCCTCAACCGAACGAAAGTCGAGGCCCACACACCTACGGGCCCAATAACTTGGCTCGTCGATCTGCGGGCAGAGTGGGACGCCGTCACCCCTTCGGGAACCAGTCCTGTAGCGCCGTGACGGTCATTTCCCGCTCCCGCAAGGCCTTCATCGCGTCGGCGGCCATCGATGCCCCGGACAGCGTCGTGATGCACGTCACGCGGTTGGAGACCGACGCCGCGCGAATCTTGCTCTCGTCGGTGTGGTGGCCGCGGCCACTTGGCGTGTTGATGATGAGCTGCACCTCGCCGTTCTTCATGTAGTCGAGCAGGTTCGGCCGGCCCTCCTGAATCTTCGGCACCTCGACCACCGGAATGCCGTGCTCCTGGAAGACGGCCGCCGTGCCGCGAGTGGCGAGCAAGCGGAAGCCCATCTCGGCCAACCGCTTCGCGATCGGCACGGCCGCCACTTTGTCGTGCTTCGCCAGGCTCATGAACACCGTGCCCTTCGTCGGCAGGGCCGCCGACGCCGCGAGTTGGGCCTTCGCGAAGGCCATCGCGTAGCTCACGTCGATGCCCATGACTTCGCCGGTGGACTTCATTTCGGGGCCGAGGATGATGTCCACGCCGGGGAACTTGTTGAACGGGAAGACGCTTTCCTTCACGGAGTAGTGCTTCGGGATCGTCTCGCCGAACACGCCGAGTTGGTCGAGCGTCTGGCCGGTCATCACGAGCGCGGCGAGGCGGGCGAGCGGCACACCGATGGCCTTCGACACGAACGGGATCGTCCGGCTGGCCCGCGGGTTCGCTTCCAGCACGTACACCGACGGCGTCGTGTTGTCGATCAATCCGGTCACGGCGAACTGAATGTTCATCAGGCCCTTCACCTTCAGGGCCGTCGCGAGCTTCACGGCTTGCTCTTTGATGGTGGCGATCACGTCGGCCGGCAAGCTGTAGGGCGGCAGCACGCACGCCGAGTCGCCGCTGTGGATGCCGGCTTCCTCGATGTGCTGCATCACGCCGCCGATGATCGTCCGCGTGCCGTCGCTGAGGCAGTCCACGTCCACTTCCGTCGCGTTCTCCAGGAACTTGTCGATGAGGATCGGCTTGCCCGGCGACACGTCGATCGCGCGGCTCATGTAGCTTTCGAGCATGTCGTCGGCGTACACGATCTGCATGGCCCGGCCGCCGAGGACGAAGCTCGGCCGCACCAGCACCGGGTAGCCGATGCGGCGGGCCGTGGTGAGAGCCTGTTGCAGGTCAACCGCCGTGCCGTTGGCGGGTTGCTGCAACTGAATCTCGTCGATCAGCTTCGCGAACCGCTTGCGGTCTTCGGCGATGTCGATGCTGTCCACGCTCGTACCGATGATCGGCACGCCGTGGCTTTCGAGCGCCTTCGCGAGGTTCAACGGCGTCTGCCCCCCGAACTGCACGATGACGCCCTTCGGCTTCATACGGTCGTAGATGTTCAGCACGTCCTCGACCGTCAGCGGCTCGAAGAACAGGTGGTCGGACGTGTCGTAGTCGGTGCTGACTGTCTCCGGGTTCGAGTTCACCATGATGACTTCGTACCCCGCCGCCCGCAGCGCGAACGCGGCCTGCACGCAGCAGTAGTCGAACTCGATCCCCTGCCCGATGCGGTTCGGCCCGCCGCCGAGGATCATGATGCGGTCTTTGCCCGTCGGCGGGAGGACTTCGTCCTCGGGTATCGGGTATCGGGTATCGGGTTTCGCGGACCCCGATACCCCTTCCGCGTTACCCGATACCCGATACCCGATACCCGCTTCATAGGTGCTGTAGTAATACGGCGTGTACGCTTCGAACTCGGCGGCGCAGGTGTCCACCGACTTGAACACCGCGACCACGCCCATCGACTTCCGCTTATCGCGGATGGCGCTGTCGGTGCCGCCCCACAGGTTCGAGAGTTGCCGGTCGGTGAAGCCCCACTGCTTCGCCTTCAGCATCAGATCGAACGACACATTCTCCAGTGGACCGCCGGCTTTCAGTTCGTCCTCGAACATCGTCAGGTCGTAGATGTTCTGCAGGAACCAGCGGTCGATCTTCGTGCGGGCGTACACGTCGTCGATGCTCATGCCGGCCTTGAAGGCGTAGCGGACGTACCAGATGCGGTCGCAGTTCGGCGTCGTCAGCTTCGCGTTGATCTCGCCCATCGACGGTGGGTTATCACCGCCCCAGCGGTCACGCAGGTCGCAGCCGAGGCCGAAGCGGCCGACTTCCAGGCCACGGAGCGCTTTCTGCAAGCTCTCCTTGAACGTGCGGCCGATGGCCATCGTCTCACCGACCGACTTCATCTGCGTCGTCAGCGTCGCGTCGGCCTCCGGGAACTTCTCGAACGTGAAGCGGGGAATCTTTGTCACGACGTAGTCGATGGTCGGCTCGAAGCACGCGGGCGTTTCGCGGGTGATGTCGTTTCGCAGTTCGTCGAGCGTGTAGCCGACGGCCAGCTTGGCGGCGATCTTCGCGATGGGGAAGCCGGTCGCCTTCGACGCGAGCGCGCTGCTGCGGCTGACCCGCGGGTTCATCTCGATGACGATCATCCGCCCCGTCCGCGGGTCGGTGGCGAACTGGATGTTCGAGCCGCCCGTCTCGACGCCGATCTCGCGAATGATGATCTTCGCGGCGTCCCGCATTCGCTGGTATTCCTTGTCGGAGAGCGTCTGCGTGGGGGCGACGGTGATGCTGTCGCCGGTGTGGACGCCCATCGGGTCGAGGTTCTCGATGCTGCAGATGATGACGACGTTGTCGGCCTTGTCCCGCATCACCTCCAGCTCGTACTCCTTCCAGCCGATGACGCTCTCTTCGATCAGCACTTCGGTGGTCGGCGACAGTTCGAGGCCGCCGGAGACGATCGTGTTGTACTCCTCGCGGTTGTAGGCGATGCCGCCGCCGCTGCCGCCCATCGTGAAGCTCGGCCGGATGACGCACGGCAAGCCGATGACACTGCGCGCCTCTTCCGCCTCGGCCATCGTGTGCACGACCAGGCTCCGCGGCACGTCGAGGCCGATCTTCAGCATCGCGTCCTTGAACTTCTGCCGGTCCTCGGCCTTGTCGATCACGTCGGCCTTCGCGCCGATCATCTCGACACCGTGCTTGCGGAGGACGCCTTCCTTCCACAGCGACATCGCCGTGTTGAGGGCCGTCTGCCCGCCGAGCGTCGGCAGCAGCACGTCGGGCTTTTCCTTCTCGATGATCTTCTCGACGACCTGCCACGTGATCGGCTCGATGTACGTGCGGTCGGCCGTCTCGGGGTCGGTCATGATCGTGGCGGGATTCGAGTTCACCAGCACAACCTCGTAGCCCTCCTCGCGGAGAGCCTTGCAGGCTTGCGTGCCAGAGTAATCGAACTCGCAGGCTTGGCCGATGACGATGGGACCGGAGCCGATGAGCAGAATTTTTTTGATGTCGGTGCGTTTGGGCATGATGTCCTGGAGCGTCGTAGGTGCGGCGAAAACGTCGGCCTCGCGGCGCAAACTCTTCCTAACGTATGGAACCGCACCGCGTTGGCGACCCGCCGGGGGGGGGGGGGCGCGGAAAGGGCGGGGCGGAGCGCCCCGGAACACAACCACAACCACAAGAAGACAACACAACACCCCCCCACCGAACTCCA
>JBBQCQ010000141.1:0-8015 GCA_038318835.1 Gemmatales bacterium
TGAACGAGAACCCGCGTTCGGCGTCGTCCACTTGCATACTCGAGAAACCGAGGTCCGCGAGCACGCCATCGACCCTCTGCCCGGCAACGGCCGACGCGAGGCCGGCGAAGTTGATGTGATGCAGCGTGAACGGGTTCCCCACTTCGGTCAGCTTCGGCTCGACCTTCGGCAAGTTCTCGCCATCCAGGTCGAGGGCGATCAGATGCCCCTCGGGGCCGACCCGCTTGAGCAGTTCGAGCGAGTGCCCACCGAAGCCGAGGGTGCAATCGACGACCATGTGGCCGGGTTGCACGGCGAGTGCTTCCAGGCACTCGGCGAGCATGACCGGGACGTGCTCGCCCGCGGCGGTCGAGCGCTGGCCAGGTTTGCGGAACTTGCGGCCCCAGGGTTTGTCGGAACGGGGAGGCATTACGCCGGCTCCTGTTGCGTCATACAGTGCAGCGTGCCGAGGCCCCAGACGAGATCGACGCTGTGGATGCCGACCACGTCGCGGCCGGGGAAGAGGTCAGCGAGCGTGCCGAGGGCGTGGCGGTCCTGCGGGTCGTTGAACGTCGGTACGATCACGACGCCGTTGGCGATGTAGAAGTTCGCGTAGCTCGCCGGGATGCGCTGCTTGCGGAACATCACCGGCGTCGGCATCGGCAGCGGCACCACGTTCAACTTCGTCCCTTTCAGCCGCTCCCGATTCTCTTGCAGCGGGGCAAAGTTCTCGTCCTGCTCGTTGCTCTCCACGACGGTCACGACCGTGTTCGCACCCGTGAAGCGGGCCAGGTCGTCGATGTGGCCGTGCGTGTCGTCGCCGGCGATGCCGCGGTTCAGCCAGATCGTCTGTTTCACGCCGAGGTAGCGGGCGAAAACCGCCTCGTAGCCGGCCCGGTCCAGCGACGGGTTCCGCTCCTGAATTTTGCTCAGCAGGCACTCTTCCGTCGTCAACAAGAGGCCGGCCCCGTTCACGTCGATGCTGCCGCCTTCGAGAACGATTCGCGTGTCCTCGATCCTCGGCTGCACCGTCGGCACGCCAAGCTTTTTCGCGACGATGCCGGGCAGTTTGTCGTCCACCTTCCAGTCGGGGTACTTGGCCCAGGCGTTGAAGTGCCAGTCGAGGGCGGTCTTCCTTCCGGCCTTGTCGTAAGCGAAGATCGGCCCGGAATCGCGGACCCAACTGCGATCGGTGCGGATGACGTGCAGCTTCACGTTCGCGGTGTTGGTGTGGACCCGCTTCAGGATGGCGGCCGCCCGTTCCTTCATGTCGGCGTCGCGGACGATGACGTTCACCGTCTCGTACCGGGCGAGGGTGCGGATGATCTCACCGTAGACCCACGCAATCGGCCCGAACTTGCCCGGCCAGTCGGAGGTGCGGTGCGGCCAGGCGAGCCAGGTGCCGGCGTGCGGTTCCCACTCGGCGGGCATGCGGAACGACGGAGAAACATTCGCCATGAGTTTTTACAGCCGGGGCGGAGGGCCTGTGGCCACGTCGGGAGTTTCGGCTAGGATTAGACTATTCATTCCGGCCCGACGTGGCCGAACGACACGTCCGGCCGGGAATTCGTTGCCTGCCACCGAGTGCTTGTTTCGGTGACCCTCCCCTATTCCTCCATCTGGTCAACGATGCCTCCGACCACGGACCTGACAACCACCCGCGAACGGGCGATCCTCGAGAAGTGCCAGGACATCATCGGCTATCGCTTCCAGCGGATCGACCTCTTGAAAGCCGCCCTCACGCATACATCCGGGGCGAACACCCGCGCCGGGTCGAACGAGCGGCTCGAATTCCTCGGCGATAGCGTCCTGGGGTTGGTGACGTGCGAACAACTGTACGCCCGCTTCCCGGACTACCAGGAAGGCGACATGACGAAGGTGAAGTCCGTCGTCGTCAGCCGCAAGACCTGTGCGAAGTTCAGCGAAGACCTCGGCCTCGGCGACTTCCTGTTCCTCGGCAAAGGGATGGAGAACCGCGGCGAAATCCCGGCGAACCTGTTAGCCGACGTGTTCGAGTCACTGGTCGCGGCCGTCTTCCTGGACGGCGGGTGGGAGACGGTGAAGTCCTTCGTGCTGGAGTTCATCGAGCCGGAAATCGAGGCCGTGGCCGACGACGCGATCAACAACAACGCGAAGTCGGCGTTGCAACAAGTCGCCCAGCGGGAACTGGGCGGCACGCCGCGGTACTATTTGCTCGACGAGCAAGGGCCGGACCACGATAAGTGCTTCAAGGTGGCGTGCGACGTGAACGGCCACCTGTACCCGGCTGCGTGGGGCCGCAACAAGAAGGAAGCCGAGTTGAAGGCGGCCCTGAACGCACTCGCGGCGATTCAGGGCGACCCCCTGCCGTACCCATCGTGACATGAACTACCCCGTCCTCTGTTACTCCTGTTCGGCCCCGGCCACGTACAAAGTCGCGGCCGAGTGGAGCGACGGTCTGACCCGCGAATTGAAGACGTACTCCCTCTCGTGTGCCGCGTGTCTGGCGGCACACTTCGCGGCCGCAAAGTCGAAGCAAAGCCAGTGCCGGCTGTTGCACGGCGAAACGCTGGAAGTGCCCGGCATCTTCGCGATCTGCCGCGGCAACCGCGACCGGCAGTTGGTGCGACGGCCGGAGTTGGAGGGGTGAGGGGCGGGTTCGACCCGATGGGTCGAACGCGAACCGAGGTTATGCTGGGGGCGGGCTGTCCTCGGCGGGAGTCTTCGGCGCGAGCGCCTTGTTGACCGCGTCCATCAGCTTTTCCATCGAGAACGGCTTGCGGATGTAATCGACCACGCCGAGGTACTCGGCGTAGGCCTTGTGACGGCCGCCCTCGTTGGCCGTCACCATGATCGTGGGCGGGGCATCGGCCTTGTCCTTGAAGTGCTCCAGCACCGGGAAACCACCCATGCGGTGCATCATCATGTCCAGGATCATCAGGTCCGGCTTGTGGTGATAGACCATCTGCTTGGCCTGATGGCCGTCGTGGGCCGCGATCACCTGAAAGCCCTGCCGTTCGAGCATCGTTCGCACCGCGTCGAGCAGTTCGCGGTCGTCGTCCACGACCAGGATCGTTTTGCCATTGGCCACGGGTCATCCTCCGGCGGGTGGGTTGCTTCTAACGTATCAACGCGACCAACGCCGCACAAGTTTCCGGGTAAGGCGACGGGCGGGCGGCGGGTAGTTTAACTATCATCGAAGCATCCCCAATCCGGAGTTGCCATGCCCGCCGTTTCGCCCGCCCACGCCCTCGAACGCCTGCACTGGCGGTACGCCGTCAAGCAGTTCGACGCCGCCCGCAAAATCGACCCCGCCCTCTGGGAGCAGCTCGAAGAATCGCTCGTGCTGTCGCCGTCGTCCTACGGCTTGCAGCCGTGGAAGTTCTTCGTCGTCGAGAACCCGGCCACCCGCGAGGAGTTGTTGCCCGCGTCGTGGAACCAGAAGCAGATCGTCGAGGCTTCGCACCTCGTCGTCTTCGCCGTCAAGGCGGACGTCGGTCCTGCGGATGCAAACCGCCTCGTGCAACGCTCGTCGGACGTTCGCGGCATCCCGCTCGCGGCCCTCGACGGGTACAAGAAAATGATGTCCGGCTCACTCACGCGGGCCACGCCGGAACACGTTCGCGAGTGGATGACCCGGCAAGTGTTCATCGCGCTGGGCGTGTTCCTGACGACGGCCGCGATGATCGGCGTTGACGCTTGCCCGATGGAAGGCTTCGAACACGAGGCCTACGACCGCATCCTCGGCCTGCCCGCGAAGGGGTACCACAGCGTGGTCGTCGCCGCAGTCGGCTATCGGGCCGAGACCGACGCCTACGCGAAGTTGCCGAAGGTGCGGTACGAGAAGTCCGAACTCATCGAGACCCTCTGATGCAGTGCTACGAATTCACCCCCGCCGACGGCAGCTATCGGCTGGACCTGCGAACGCGGCCGGACCCGACGCCGACCGCCGGGCGGGCCATCGTGCGCGTGCGGGCGGCGTCGCTCAACTATCGCGACCTAATCCACCTGCGGAACAAGGCCGGCCGCAACGTATCAGGCGTGATTCCCCTTTCCGACGGGGCGGGCGAAGTCGTCGCCATCGGCCCCGGTGTGTCCGGCGTGACAGTCGGCGACCGGGTGATGGCGAACTTCTTCCCCGACTGGGTCGGCGGTCGCTTCGACATGAAGTATCACGCCTCGGCCCTCGGTGGGGCGGGGGCCGACGGCATGTTGGCCGAACTCGTCGATCTGCCCGCGACGGCCCTGGTGCCGATTCCCGCGCACCTTTCCTTCGAGGAAGCCGCGTGTCTGCCGTGCGCCGCCCTGACGGCCTGGGTGGGCCTGATGGAACGCGGTCGCCTGCAACCGGGCGAGACCGTCCTCGTGCTCGGCACCGGCGGCGTGTCGGTGTTCGCCCTGCAAATCGCCACGGCCGCGAACTGCCCGGTGATTGTCACTTCCAGCCGCGACGAGAAGCTCGCCCACGCGAAAGAACTGGGGGCGACGGACGGCATCAACTACCGCACCCACCCCGACTGGGAGAAAGAAGTCCACCGCCTGACGAACAAGCGCGGCGTCGATCATGTGGTCGAAGTCGGTGGCGGCGGCACTCTCGCGAAGTCGATGGCGTCGGTCGCGGCCGGCGGGCATGTCGCCCTCATCGGCGTCCTCACCGGCTTCGGCCCGCCGCAGGACAGCCTCTTCCCGCTGGTCGCCCGCAACGCGAACCTCTCCGGCATCTACGTCGGTTCGCGCGAGAATTTCGCGGCGATGAACGAATTCCTGACAGCCCACCAAATTCATCCGGTTCTCGATCGCACCTTCGCGTTCGCCGACGCCCCGGCCGCGTTCGCCCACCTCGAAAGCGGCTCGCACTTCGGCAAAGTCGTCGTCCGCCTGCCATAACCCCGCCGTCGGCGTCTCGCCCGGACATTCGTGCCCGTTTCTGCCTAGAATGAGTCTCAACTCTATCCGCACGGCAGGGCGATCGTGTTAGGAACTTTGCCCGACGGGGTATTTCAACGAGGGGGGTCATGGCCGACGCACCGTTAACGCGGGCGACGCTCCTGGCCCGCATCCGGGACGGGCACGACGCCGACGCCTGGCGCGAGTTCCTGCACCTGTACGGGCCGGTCGTGTACGGCTTCGCCCGCAACCGCGGGTTGCAAGATGCCGACGCCGCCGACCTGATGCAGGAAGTTCTCCGCAGCGTGGCCCGCAATGCGAACAAGATGGAGTACGACCCAAAGCGGGGCACCTTCCGCGGCTGGCTGTACACCGTCACCCGGAACAAAGTCTACAACTTCCTGAACGGCCAGCGGAACCGCCCGCGAGCCTCCGGAGACTCGGCTTCGCAAGAGCGGCTGGACGCCATCCCGGATCGGGAAGAGCCGAACAACGACTGGGAGCTGGAATACCAGCGGCAACTGACGACAAAGGCGATGGCCCGGATCAAAACGGAGTTCCAGAAATCGACCTGGTCGGCCTTCTGGGGCACCGCGGTCGAGGGACGAAGCCCGAACGCCATCGGGGCGGAACTGAAAATGTCCACCGGGGCGGTTTACGTGGCGAAGAGCCGGGTAATCGCCCGCTTAAGAGACGAAGTGAAGAAGCTCGAAGCCGAGGCCGAGGCGTGGTGACGAATTCTTCGTACCGAGACCGACACAATGGCCACCGCTGACATTACGACCGACGCCACCCCCCAGGTGGACTGCCCGAGCGCGGAAGAACTCCGCCGCCTCGCCCGCGGCCACCTGACGGACGCCCGCCAGACCGCGCTGACGACTCACCTCGACCGCTGCCCCGCCTGCCGAGATCGCCTGGACGACATCGCCGCCGACGGCGACAAGCTCTTCAGCGGGTGCATCAAGAAACTCTGCGAGCCGCCCACCCCGAAGGAGTCGGCCTACTGGGACGCGATGAGCGCCGTCGAGGCCAGCATCACCGGCACCACGCCCAGCGACTTAGAGGGCAACACGTCGGGCAACCTCGGCGACCTGAAACTCGACTTCCTCCAGCCGACCGACACCCCCGGCCGCATCGGCCGCATCGGCGGGTTCGATGTCATCCGCGTCGTCGGCCGCGGCGGCATGGGCGTCGTGCTCGCCGCCTTCGATGAATCGCTTCAACGGGAAGTAGCCATCAAGGTTCTCGACCCGCAGTTGAAGTCGAACGATACGGCCCAGCAGCGGTTCTGCCGCGAAGCCCGTGCGGCCGCGAAGGTGGCCCACGACAACATCGTGACCGTCTACCAGGTGAGTGAAGACGAGGCCGCCGGCCTGCCGTACCTGGTCATGCAACTGGTCAACGGCGAGACGCTCGAAGAACGCCTGCGACGCACGGGCAAGCTTTCGATCGAGGAGGCCGTTCGCGTCGGCATGCAGGCCGCTCAGGGGCTGGCCGCCGCCCACGAGCACCTGCTCATTCACCGCGACATCAAGCCGGCCAACATCCTGATCGACGCGGTCACGAACAAGGTGAAGCTCACCGACTTCGGCCTGGCCCGCGCGGTCGAAGACCTGAAGCTCACCCGGACCGGGTTCGTCGCCGGCACGCCGCTGTACATGGCCCCGGAACAGGCCCGCGGCGACGGCGTCGATCCGCGGTCCGACCTGTTCAGCCTCGGCTCGGTGATGTACGAATCGCTCGCCGGCAAGCCGCCGTTCGAGGGAAAGACGCCGCTCGTGGTCCTCCGTCGCCTGAGCGACGAGAAGCACGAACCGCTGCACAAACTCAACCCCGACGTGCCCGACTGGCTCGAAGATGTCATCGACAAGCTCCTCGAAAAGAATCCCAACCGCCGCTACCAGACGGCGAGTGAAGTGGCGACCGAACTGGCCGCCCACTACGCCTGCCTGAAGCCCGCGACGCTCGACAAAGTTGAGCCGTGCCCGATGACCCAGGTCCGCAACTGGCGGACCCTGTTCCGGTCACGGACGCAGCGGAAGTTCGCCTCGTTCCTCGCGGGCAGCTTCCTCCTCGGCTCGGCCGCCGGGGCGACCGGCATGTTCCTGCTCGGCCCGGCCCACCCGCCCGAGTTCGTGGGCGTGCCCTCGCCCGGCCAGACCGTTGCGGCGAACAAGGCGACTGCACTCGACAACTTGGGGCCGGAATCGCTCCTCGTCTCGAAGAGATTGACCGGCTCGGTCTGGTCGCTGTCCGCCACCGAAGACGGCAAAACGGTCGTCGCGGGATTGGAAGACGGAACCATCGCGGTCTGGAACGTGAAGAATCCCGATACGGTTACCATCCTCGGCAAGCACGAGGGGGTCGTCTGGTCTGTCAGCATCTCCCCCGACGGCAACACGGTGGTGTCGGCCAGCGGGGATGGCAGCGTCAAGATCTGGGACATTGCGGCACAATCTTCGACGAAGGGCATTCAGACTCAGGTGCCGATCCGCTCGGCCGCCATGAACGCGGACCAGAGCCTCATTGTGACCGGCGACCTGATGGGGAAGGTCAAGGTCTGGGACCTCAAGT
This sequence comes from Gemmatales bacterium, assembly GCA_038318835.1. Classification (GTDB taxonomy): domain Bacteria; phylum Planctomycetota; class Planctomycetia; order Gemmatales; family Gemmataceae; genus Limnoglobus. Next base: position 7,420 of record JBBQCQ010000141.1, read on the forward strand.
CGGTCGAGAATTTGCCCGTGGAGGACCGCCGCGTCGTCATCGATAAGCCGATCAAGCAGTTCAACCACTCCGGCAGTATCAACGCCGTGGCGTTCAGCCCCGATGGTAGCACCGTGGCCTCGGCCAGTAGCAACCGCACGGCGATCCTGTGGAAAATGAATACCGAGAACGGCTCGCCCAAGATTCTTACCGGCCATGAGGGGCCGATCTACAGCCTGGCGTACTCCCCGGAAGGCGACCGCCTGGCGACCGCGAGTTGGGACCACAGTATCATGCTCTGGGACACCGACTCGGGTCAGTTGCTCAAGAAGAAAGAGAATGCCCACGACGAGGGCATTTGGTCCGTCTCGTTCAGTTGTTGCGGTCATGTCCTGGCGACGGCCGGGCAAGAGGGTTTGGTGAAGGTGTGGGACATTGAGTCCGACGAGCCGAAATTGCTCAAGGAGTTTTCCCGCCACAAGGGGACCGTCCACACCGTCCACTTCACCGCGAAGGGGACGCAACTACTCACCGGCGGCCGCGACGGTACCATCCGCCTGTGGAAAGTCCGGGATTAGCCGAATATGTAGGGTGGTGCTGAGTCTTCGAGGCCCACC
>JBBQCQ010000142.1:0-8014 GCA_038318835.1 Gemmatales bacterium
GATACCCACGTAGGCGAAGGCCTGCGGGTACATCTCGTCAACACTCGGCGAGAACACCAGGTCGCACCCGACCGCGGCCAGCAGGTTCACGTCGGCGTCCAGGGTGCGCGGGTACTTGGCGAAGTCCTCCTTCGGGCCGAACTGCGTCGGGTTGACGAAGATCGTCGTCACCACGAGGTCGGACGACTGCTTCGCCACCCGCACGAGTTCGACGTGCCCGGCGTGCAGTGCCCCCATCGTCGGCACGCAGCCGATCGTCTTCCCCGCCCTCCGGCCCTCGGCCACGGCCGAACGTATCTCGGCAATCGTCGTCACCACCCGCGGTATCATGCGTCGATCCCCTTCGCGTCGAGCACCATCCGCAGGTACGCCCGCGGTTCCGGCGTCGTCAGATTCAAATCCTTCGCCACCGCTTGCACCACAGCCGCGGCTTCGGTCGTTCGCGATTCGTCGGCCACGATCTCGATTTCCACAAACCGCCCGACGGTTCCCAGATGATCGAAGCACAGGTGCAGCTCGGGACGTACAACCCTGACTGGGCCATCGTTATGGAAGAGACGGACGAGTTCGGCGAGAAAGGCGAGCGGATGTACATGGTCCGAGAAACGAAGGGCACGAACGTCTTGAACGACCTGGCGCCGCCCGAACGCGCGATGATGCGTTGTGGGTCGAAACACTTCAACGACGTACTCGATTGCAACTACAAACTCAACGTCTCAGCGAACGAACTTCCCAGCGGCACGGACATCAAATAGCTGGGAAGCTCGTTGCGACGATACGGGGGATTCAGGGGAAACTTTCCCTCTTCAAGCCCGTACCTTCGACAGCGCCTCCCGCAAGACGCCGGCTTGGGCCGTCAGGTGGGAGGAGTGCTAGTGCAGCATGGCCGTCGAACTGTGGCCGAGCAACGCCGCGACCTGGGCATCCGGCAACCCGTTTTTGAGCGCATCCGTGGCGAAGCCATAGGCCATTGCCTTCACCCCGGCCGTTTTCTTGAGCTTTTGCATCCGCTCGGTAATGCTCCGCCCCGTCCACGGGTTGCCCCTCTTGGTCCGCACAGCGGGCCGGCCCCGTACCGGGCGACCAGTTCCGAGAGCGTCTTACACAGGTCGGCCGGCACGAAGATCAGCCGCGGCCGGCCGTGGCGGTCGCTGTTGTGCTCCTCCAGTCGGACGACTTGGCGGTCAGCGTCGAAGGGGGCCTTCGTTGAAGCGTGCCATGCCGGAAAATTCCCGGCGATGAGGGATTCACTACCCTTTCACCGCCCTGGGACAGTCCCGGAGTGTGAAATATGCCGAAAATCAAGGGTGGAATTGGCAGACGCACAAGATTTAGGTTCTTGCGGCCGTAAGGCTGTGGAGGTTCAAGTCCCCCCTTCCCACTCCCTTCACACCGCCGACGCTCGCTCCAGCGATGACAGATGGTGCGTTCCGTCCTTCGTGAATCGCTCCACGAGTCGCTTCGCCCCCGCCAGTCCGTTCGCGGCCACGTAGGCGTACTCGGCGGGCGTGAGCAACTTCGCCACCAGCAACTCGGCCGAGCCGGCGGGCAAAGGGATCGTCGCGGGCACCAGCGGTGTCGGCAGGCCGACCAGGAAGCCCATCGTGCCGGTTTCGTCGGACCACTCCCGCGAGGCTTCCAAGGCGTTGTGAACGCCCATCAGGAACGTCCCGAACTTCGCGTGCCGCAAATGGAAGCGGGCATCGCGGGCGGCCTGGAAGGACAATTCTTGAACCAACTCGAGCAGCCAGCAGGGGCCGAGAGCGGCGGGCAACTCGTCCTCGGTCGCCACGGCGACCTCGACGCCGAACCCGACGTTCGGTCTGTCGTCCGCGAACGGGTCGGTCAGGCCGCTGCTGGCGATGATCGTCCGCCCGTCCGCCCGCACTCGCTGCCAGCCCGGCCGCACGGGCCACGCCGGCTCGGCCCTCAGGACTGGGTTCACCAGGGTGTGCCACGCGTTCGCGTCCGGCTCGCCGAGCGTGCGGAAGTACGCGCAGCGGGCCGCCACGGTTGCGTCGAGCAGCCGGCCGAACGCCCCCGTCTCGCCCCACGCCGTCTCCGCCATCGGATTCCTCGCGTACAGTGTCGGCGGTCCCGCGTTGGGCGAGAACGCGGACCGCCCCCCGAAGGGTAACACGACGGCGCGGCCGTCGCAACGAAGAACCCGATTCCTCGCGGTCCCAGATGAGATACGAAAGGGTGTGCGAACGCGAAAGGGTTTCCCCTGGCAAATAGCCCCCCGGCTGGCGTAGAATCAAATTCACACCGCCTCGCCGATTCCCGCCTTCGCCCCCGTCGGTCGATCTCAGGAAGCACTCATGCCGCCCTCTCACGCCGGCCCCTTCGCGGTCGCGGCCCTCGTCCTCGGCCTCGCCGCCCTGTCTGCTCGCACGGCCCCCGACGGCTGGGCCTTCCGCCCCATCAAGCGGCCGCCCGTTCCCTCGCAGAAAGACGCCCGGAACCCGATCGACGCCTTCATTCGCGAGAAGCTGACGGCGTCCGGCCTCACACCGTCGCCCGAAGCCGACCGGCGGACGCTCGCGCGGCGAGTTGCGCTCGACCTGACCGGCCTGCCGCCGACGCCGGAGGAACTCGCCGCGATGGTGAACGACCCGGCCGCCGACGCTTACGAGAAGTACGTGGACAAGCTGCTCGCGTCGCCGCGGTACGGCGAGCGGTGGGCACGGCACTGGCTCGACGTGGCCCACTACGCCGACTCGCACGGACAAGATCAGGACCGCTTCCGGCCGAATGCGTGGCCGTACCGCGACTATCTCATTCGTGCGTTCAACGCCGACGTGCCCTACGCCCGGTTCGTGCAAGAGCAGGTGGCCGGCGACGTGCTCTTCCCGGACAATCCCGCCGCCATCGTGGCCACGGGCTTCCTCGCCGCCGGGCCGTGGGACGAGAGCGGCCTGCGGGACATTAACGAGAACGCGCTCGATCGCGAAGTCGCCCGTTACCTCGACCGCGACGACATCGTGACCAGCACGATGACCACGTTCGCCGGGCTGACCGTCCACTGTGCGCGGTGCCACGATCACAAGTTCGACCCGATCTCGCAGGAAGATTACTACGCTCTCCAGGCAGTCTTCGCGGGGATCGATAAGGCCGAGCGGGCCTACGATGCCGACCCGGCCGTGGGGAAGAAACGGACCGCCCTCGCGGCCGAACTCGACCGCGTTCGCGGGCTGGCCGGCAAGGCCGATCGCGCGTTCCTGTCGCCCGAACATCGGGCCGCGGTCTCGCTCCTCGCGGAAGAACAGCGGCAGGCCGCGGAACGCTGGATCGTGCCCGAACCGGAGGCGTGGCAGTCCACGGGCGGGGCGTCGTTGAAGGCGTTGCTCGACCGCTCGATTCTCGCCGTCGGCAAACGGCCGGAGACGGACACGTACGCCGTCACGCTGACGACCGACAAGGTCGGGCTGATGGCCCTGCGGTTGGAGGTGCTGCCCGACGACACGCTGCCGCACGGCGGGCCCGGCCGGTGCGAGAACGGGAACCTGCACCTGTCGGAAGTCCGCGTGACGGTCCGCCCGAAGGGGTCGAAGGACAAGCCGACGGCCGTGAAGCTGAAGGCGGCAACGGCCGACTTCGATCAGGTCGGCTGGGGCGTGGGGCGGGCCATCGACGGCACCGCCGGCACGGCGTGGGGCATCTACCCGGAAGTCGGCAAGCCGCACGAAGCGGTCTTCGAGTTCGCGTCGCCGGTCGGGTTCGAGAAGGGGACGACCTTTCAGATCGAACTGGATCAACTCCACGGCGGCGGGCATCTGATCGGCCGGTTCCGCCTGAGCCTGACCGCGTCCGAGTCCAATGCACGGGCGAGGCAGACTCGCCCGCTGCCGGCGGCGGTGGCCACGATACTGGCCGTGCCGGCGCGAACCGATGCGCAGATCGCGGAACTGGCCCGGTGGCTGGTCGAGCGACGCGTGGCCGGGGAACTCGCGGCCCTGCCTGCGCAGGCGAAAGTCTATTGCGGCACGAACCGCTTCGCCCCGGACGGCAGCTTCCGCCCGACGCCGACGCCGCGGCCGGTTCACGTGCTCAAACGGGGTGAGGTGACGAAGCCCGGATCGCTGGCCCCGCCGGGGTCGGTCGCGAGTGTGCCGGTGCTGTTCACACTTGCGAACCCGGCCGACGAGGGCCAACGACGGGCGGCTCTGGCCGCGTGGCTGACGAACAAGGACAACCCGCTGACCTGGCGGGTCATCGTCAATCGCGTTTGGCACCACCATTTCGACCGCGGCATCGTGGACACGCCCAACGACTTCGGCAAAATGGGTGGCCCGCCGTCGCACCCGGAACTACTCGACTGGCTCGCGGTCGAGTTCCAGGAGGGAGGCGGATCGTTGAAGAAGCTGCACCGCCTCATCGTCACGAGTCGCACCTATCGGCAGACCGTACGCCACGACCCGGCCGCTGCCGCGAAGGACGCCGACAACCGCCTGCTGTGGCGGATGAACCGGCGGAAACTCGACGCCGAGACGGTGCGCGATTCCGTGCTACTTGCGAGCGGCCGGCTGGACGAAACGATGTTCGGCCCGCCGGTGAAGCACTTCCTGACGAAGCCCGGCGTCCACGTCACGCCGGAGGCCGACTACGATCATTACGACGTGGACGCCCCCGACGCTCGCCGGCGGAGCGTGTACCGATTCGTCTTCCGAACCAACCCCGACCCGATGCTGGAGGCACTCGACTGCCCAGACGCCTCGCAGTCGGCCCCGACGCGATCGGCCTCGCTCGGTGCCCCGCAGGCGCTCGTGCTGTGGAACAACAAGTTCCTGTTGCGGCACGCCGAACACCTGGCCGCGTTCGCGAAGCCGTCCGGCGACCTGCCCGCGCAGGTGCGCACCCTGAGCACGCGAGTGCTCGGCCGTGGGCCGACGGCGGCGGAAGCAACCGCATGGGTCGAGTACGCCGGCAAGCACGGCCCCGCCAACTTGGCCCGCGTGCTGTTCAACAGCAGCGAGTTTTTGTTCATCGACTGAGGAACAGCCATGCCCTCGCGACGCGAATTCCTGGCCGGCGGGTTTGGTGGACTCGCCCTGTCGCACCTGCTCGCGCAGGCCGACGGGCCGAAGCTCACCGGCGGGTTGCACCACCCGGCGAAGGTTCGCCGGGTCATTCAGGTTTTCCTGAACGGCGGCATGAGCCAGATGGACACGTTCGACTACAAGCCCGAACTCGAGAAGCGGCACGGGCAGGTCGTGGATGTGGGGCTGAAGGCCACTGTCACCGGTACGCCGGGGCCGCTGATGAAATCGCCGTTCGCGTGGAAGCAGCACGGCGGGTGCGGGCGGTGGGTGACGGACGTGTTCCCGCACCTCGCGACCCAGGTGGACGATCTGGCGTTCCTGATGGCGCTGGCGTCGAAGTCGAACGTCCACGGCCCGGCCAGCTACCTGCAAACAACCGGCTTCCAGTTGCCGGGGTTCCCGTGTGCCGGGGCGTGGGTAAGTTACGCCCTCGGGCGGCTGACCGACGACCTGCCGACATTCGTGGTGCTGCCGGACTCGCGGGGGCTGCCGTACAACGGCATGGGGGACTTCTCGGCCGGGTTCCTGCCGGCTTCGCATCAGGGCACCGTAGTGCGGCCGACCGCCGGCACGCCCTTCGCCGATCTGGCCCCGCCGAAGACGGCCGCGTTCGCCACGTCCGCCGCCACCGAGGAAGGCTTCCAACTGCTCCAGGCGATGAACAGCCGGTACGCGGCCGACCGCCCCGGCGACTCGCGGCTGACGGCGCGCATCGAGGGGTACGAACTGGCCGCGAAGATGCAACTCGCCGCCCCGGCCGCGTTCGATCTGGCGAAGGAATCGGCGAAGGTTCACGCCGAGTACGGCACCGGTCGGGCCGGGGCCGATGGAGCATTCGCGCGAAACTGCTTGCTCGCTCGCCGGCTGGCGGAACGCGGCGTGCGGTTTGTGCAGGTGTGGAGCGGGGCCGGCGGACCGACGAACAACTGGGACAACCACACGAACATTCCGAAAGAACTGCCGCCCATCGCTCGGCAGGTCGATCAGCCCGTGGCGGCACTGCTGGCGGACATCAAGCGTAGCGGGTTGGCCGCGGACACGCTCGTGGTGTTCACGACTGAGTTCGGTCGGATGCCGGTCACGCAGAGCGGCGTCGGCCGCGACCACAACGCCGGCACGAGCGTGACCTGGCTGGCTGGGGCCGGCGTGAAGGGCGGCACCGCCTTCGGCGAGAGCGACGAGTTCTCGCACAAGGCCGCGACCGACAAGACGACGTGCTACGACCTGCACGCGACGATCCTGCACCTGATGGGCCTCGACCACGAGAAGCTGACCATCCGCCACAACGGCATCGACCGCCGCCTGACGGACGTTCACGGCCACGTCGTGTCGGAGATCTTGGCGTGACGGGGGCCGCAACGCGCTCCGCTCCGCAGACTCCGCTAAACTCGTCGCGTCGAGGGTGATCTCGGCCCTCGCTGCGACTTCGTCACCGCGAACCCCCCCCGCCTATCCTGACTCGCACACCGAATGGGGTAGCTCGTGGGTTGAGTCGCCTTGGTGGGGTCGGGTTCAACTATCGCGAACCCTACGAAGCCCGGTATCGGGTGCGCGACGTGGCCGGCGGGTATCGGTTCGTCGTCGTCCGCCTGCCCGGCGTAGTCGTGGACATCACTCGCCAGACGCACGCGGAAGCCGCGCTGCGGCAGACCACCGAGCGGCTGCAACTGCTCATGGGCACGCCGAAGGACTACGCCGTCGTGCTCACCAACGCGGCCGGCGTCGTCGTCGAGTGGCTGGCCGGAGCCGATACCATCATCGGTTACACCTCGGCCGAGGCTATCGGCCAGTCGGTTGAACTCTTCTTCACGCCGGAAGACCGTGCCGCCGGCGTTGCGGCGGACGAGATGGCCACGGCGGCCACAGTCGGCCGCGCTGAAGATAAGCGATGGCACCTCCGCAAGGACGGCTCCCGGTTCTTCGCCGACGGCGTCATGGTTCCCCTGCGGGACGAGGCCGGAACCCTGCGAGGGTATGGTAAGGTCTTCCAGGACGTGACCGGCCGCCGGGTTGCCACCGAGGCCCTGGCCCGCATCACGGCCGAGTCGGAACAGCAGAAACGGCTGTACGAAACCATCCTGTCGGCCACCCCCGACTTCGTGTATGTGTTCAGCCTCGACTACCGCGTGCGGTACGCCAACGCCTCGCTGGTGCAGATGTGGGGCTGCGAGCCGATCGGCAAGACGTTCCTGGAGATCGGCTATGAGCCGTGGCACGCCGAGATGCACTGCCGCGAGATCGACCAGGTGCGGGCCACGAAAGAGCCGATTCGCGACGAGGTGCCGTTCCAGGGCACTAACGGCGGGCGAATGTACGACTACATCTTCGTGCCCGTACTCGAGGCCGACGGCGAGGTGGAAGCGGTGGCCGGCACCACCCGCAACGTGATCGCCCGCAAGGCGATGGAAGACGCCCTCCGCGATACCGACCGCAAGAAAGACGACTTCCTGGCCCTACTCGCGCACGAGCTGCGGAACCCGCTCGCCCCCCTCCGCACCGGCCTGTAGGTCGTTCGGCTGGCCACCGACCCGGCCGTGCGCGAAAAGGCCCAGACCATGATGGACCGCCAACTCGGGCACATGGTCCGCCTCGTGGACGACTTACTCGCAGTGTCGCGGATCAATCGGAATAAGCTGGACCTGCGGCGAAGCCCGATCACACTCGCGGACGTGATCGAGATCGCCGTGGAAACGGCCCGGCCGGCCATCGACGAGGCCGCCCACGCCCTGACCGTGTCGCTGCCGCCGGACGCGGTCTATCTCGACGCCGACCTGACGCGGCTGGCCCAGGTGTTCAGCAACCTATTGACCAACAGCGCCAAATACACCGAGCGGGGCGGAACGATCACCCTGACCGCGGCGACGGCGCGATGGCGCAGTCGTCGTCACCGTGCGTGACACGGGCATCGGTATTCCGGCGGACGCTCTGCCGCGGATCTTCGACATTTTCTCGCCGGTCGATCGTACTCTCGA
>JBBQCQ010000143.1:0-7948 GCA_038318835.1 Gemmatales bacterium
GCCGGGGCTGCCGATTCCGGTGATTCTGTTCGCGCCGACCAGTCAGCTCATCGTGCGGGCCGACGTGGAGCAATCCTCACTCGGGCGGGTAAAGGAAGGTATGAAGGCGACCGTCCGCGACGACTCGTGGTCCGACTCGCCGACCTGGACCGGCCGCGTGCGGAGCATCGCTGGGTGGGTGGCCCAGAAGCGCTCGATCCTGCTCGAACCGGGCGAGTTGAACGACGTGCGAACGACGGAAGCCGTGATCGAACTCGACGGCTCGCCGACCGGCTTACGAATCGGTCAGCGGATGCTCATTCGCATCACGAAGTAGCTCCCGACTTGCGGGCGGCGATCTCGTCCTTGAACAATCGCCGCACTTTCTTCTTGGCGAAGATGTCGAACACCCACGGGAAGAACCGGGCCACGACCACGAGCATTTTCCCTTGAGCCGTCAGCGTGATCTCGTTCGACCCCTTCACCATCGCCCGCAGAGTGGCAGTAGCGACTTCTTCCGGAGTCATGCCCCGCTTGTGGTCGAGCGACTGCTTCGCCTTCGACTCAAGCATGTTCTTCGAGAAGTTCGTCTGCGTCAGTCCGGGGTTCACCACGAGCACATCGACGCCGTCCTTCGACAGTTCCGCCCGGATGGCTTCGCTGAACCCGGCGAGCGCGAACTTGCTGCTGGAGTACAGCGAACGAGCCGGGTACGCCCGACGGGCCACGACCGAGGAGATGTTTACGATCTGCGGCGTGCGGCCAGCCTTCAGCAGCGGAATCGCGAGGCGGGTAAGTTCGCAGAGGGCGAAGTAGTTCGTCTCGAAGATGTCGCGGAGCACCTGGGGTTCGGAGTCCATGAAGTGTCCGGTCGCACCGATGCCCGCGTTGTTGATGAGCACGTCCAGCCCGCCGAAATGGGTCTGGGCGGTCGCGATCATCGCCTCGCGGTCGGCCGGCTTCGTGAGGTCCGACGCCACGGTCTCGATCATCCCGCCGGTCGCCCGGACCTCTGCGGCAAGTTCCGCCAACAGGTCGGCGGACCGCGCGGACGCAACGACCTTGCCGCCAGCCTTCGCGGCTGCCACTGCAATCGCCCGGCCGATGCCTTGCGATGCCCCCGTGACCAGTATCCGTAATCCCGCCAGTTGCCGCCCTGCCATCGTGTACCCTCAGTCTTATGTTGTCATTTTTAGGGAGCCGACACCGAGTCCACTACCCGTCAGGTCGGGGGATCGGGAGAAACTCGGCCGATTGAAACGAAGTTTCCGCCTTTAACGAAGTCGTGCCTCATGCGCTACCACACTGCTTTTCTAAACGCGAACGTCGTCTTCCCGGATCGGGTCGAAAAGATGGGCGCGGTAGTTGTGCAAGATGAGCGTATCGAGTCCATCGGTCGCCCGGATCAATTCATGGCAGACGAAGTGATCGACCTGAACGGCCGCTTTCTGTGTCCCGGTTTCGTCGATCTACACGTCCACGGCGGTGGCGGTGCCGACTTCATGGACCTGACTCCGAACGCTTTTCGCCGAGTCTGCCAGAGCCACGCGAAGCACGGCACGACTGCCCTGACGCCGACGAGCACCGTGGCCGCCGCGGTGGATTATGAACGATTCCTGGCCCTCTGCCGACAGATGCGCGACGACCCAACAACGGGCGCGCGGGTCGTGGGTGGCCACCTGTACGGCCCGTACTTTCTGTCGGCCGCGAAGGGCTGCCACCCGAACGCCGCGTTCCTGCCACCCGATGCCGGAGCGACTGCGGGATATCAGGATTTCGACGCCTCATTCCCGCTCACGGTGACGATCGCGCCGGAGTTGCCCGCCGCTGAGGCACTCACGCGAGCCTGCCGCGACCGGGGCGTTCATGTCAACATCGGGCACAGTTATGCGACGATGGAACAGGTCGAAGCCGCGGTCAATTGGGGTGCCCGGCACGTCGATCACCTGTTCTGCGCCATGTCCGACCGCGCCCGCCTGCGGCAGCAACAAGCCTTCCCGATGCGGGCCGGCCTGCTGGAAGCGACGCTCGTGAACGACGCCCTCACGACGGAAGTCATCGCCGATGGCAAGCACCTCGCCGATTCGCTGTTGCGCGTCGCGTACAAACTGAAAGGCCCGGATCGGCTGGCCCTCGTCACCGACACGATGCGGGCACTCGACATGCCAGACGGCGAATACTGGTTCGGCCCCCAGGGCACCGGCGAGCGTATTCGCCGGTTCGATCGGGCCGGCGTCACGCTCGACGGCACCGGCCTGGCCTCCGGCGTGATGGGCATGGATCATTGCGTGCGCACGATGGCGCACGCGACGAAGGCCCCGCTGCACGAAATCATCCGCATGGCCAGCCTGACGCCAGCGAAGATCGTCGGTCTGGACCGAACCATTGGCAGCATCGCGATCGGCAAACGTGCCGACCTGGTAGTGCTCGACGCGGCGATGAATGTCGAACAAGTCTATGTCGGCGGGCGGCAGGTTCATTAACTATCCCGATGGACCTCGCCGCGTTGGAACAACTGCTATCACCCCACGGGCAAACCGCCCTCACCGCCGCGATGGAATCGCGACCGGCCGAACCGGCGTTCCTCGCGACCTTCGAGAAACTCCGCAAGAGGTTCCCGGCCGATCTCGCGAAGGCGGCCGTCGAAACCGCGATCCTGCGGGGGAAAGCGGCCGTGAAGTTTCCGCTCGCCGAGCGGATGTACTTCACTCGCGAGGCGCTCGAACAATCGTCGTCGGCCATCGTGGCCGAGCACCGGGCGAAACGCTTCCGGGGTTACGCTCACGTCGCCGATCTGTGCTGCGGTATCGGGGCGGACGCGATTGCCCTCGCGGCCGTTGGCTGCCGCGTGACGGCTGTGGAGCGCGACCCGTTGCGGGCGCGGATGACCGATGTGAACCTCGCGGCCTGCGGCTTCGCCGAGCAAAGTCGCGTCCTGATCGCCGACGTCCTGAGCGACCCGCTGCCCACGGTGGACGCGATCTTTTGCGACCCCTCGCGGCGGTCCGACGGCAAACGCTTCCTCTCGATCGGTGACTATCTTCCTTCGCCTTTGGCCGTCCGGTCGCGGTTCCCGACAGACTTCCCGATGGCCTTCAAGCTCGCTCCCGGCGTGCCGCTAGAAGACCTGGAAGCTTTCGACGGCGAGGTCGAATTCGTCTCACTCGGCGGTGAGTTGAAAGAGTGCGTTGTCTGGCTCGGACTATTGGGGAAGCAATGCCGACGGGCCACGGTGCTGCCGTCGGGCGAGACCTTCGCGGCTGTCGGCGAAGCTCCATTCGCCGAGATCGGCCCGCCCTTGCGGTACGTGTACGACCCCGACCCGACCCTGACCCGATCCGGCCTAGTCGGATATTGGGCCGAGTGCAGTTCGCTCCGGCAGTTGCACGAGCGGAGTGCTGTGCTGACTTCGGATGCCGCGATCTTCACCCCGTTCGCAACGGTGTATGAAGTCGAGGAAACGCTGCCGTTTCACGCGAAGCGGCTCGGCGAATGGATGCGGGCACACAACGTCGGCCGCGTGACGCCGATCAAACGCGGCTCGTCGGTCGATACCGACGAACTCCTCCGCCGGTGGAAGCTGAAAGGCGACGAGCACCGGGCCGTGCTGCTGACCGAATGTGACGGCCGGGGCGTGGCGATCATCGGCAACCGCGTCGATCCGCCGCCGGACGGCCGCGGGTCGCATTCGTAAACTCATCCCACCAGCGATTGACTCTCTGAGGATAAACCCGTGGCGCTCGTGGTGCAAAAATTCGGCGGCTCCAGCGTGAAGAACGCGGCCCGCGTGCTCGAAGCCGCCCGCAAGGCCATCCGCGCCAAGCACGACGGCCACCAGGTCATGGTGGTCGTGTCGGCCCAGGGCAGCACGACCGACGACCTGATTGCAAAGGCACACGAGATCACGACCACGCCGTCGGCCCGCGAGATGGATATGCTCCTCTCGACCGGCGAGCAGATCAGCATCGCCCTCACGGCGCTGGCCATTCAGGAACTCGGCGAGAAGGCCATCAGCCTGACTGGCCAGCAGATCGGCATCGTGACCGACAGCACGCACCGCAAGGCCCGCATCAAGAAGATCGACACGTCCCGATTAGTCGAGGCGCTCACGACCGGGCACATCGTCGTCCTCGCGGGCTTTCAGGGGATGGACGAACTCGACGACATTACCACCCTCGGCCGCGGTGGGTCGGACACCACCGCTGTGGCTGTCGCGGCCGCCCTGAAGCAGACCGGATACGATGTGCAGTGCGAAATCTTCACCGATGTGGACGGCGTGTACACGACCGACCCACGGATCGTCGCCGACGCTCGGAAGATGGACGCCATCAGTTACGACGAGATGCTCGAGATGGCGAGCATGGGGGCCGGTGTGATGCACTCGCGCAGCATCGAGTTCGCCAAGAAGTTTGATGTGCCGCTCATGGTTCGCAACGCCCAGTCGGATGCCCTCGGCACGTGGATCGTGCCGGAGGCCGACTGGATGACGGAAATTCCCGTGTGCGGCGCGGCCCTCGCTTACGACGAAGCGAGACTGATCCTCGACGGCGTGCCCGACCGGCCGGGGGTGAGCCACAAGATTTTCTCCGCCCTCGCCACTGCCAACATCGCCGTCGATATGATCGCCCAGAGCGTCGGCAGTGGCGGGAAGGCGACCATCGGCTTCACGGTCATCAACACCGACCGCGAGAAGACGATGAAGACCCTCCTGCCCCTCGTGACCGAACTCGGTGCGACGCTTCGCGAGATGGGCAAGGTGAGTAAGGTGTCCATCGTCGGGGCCGGGATGCGAACCGTCAGCGGGGTGGCCGAGCGGATGTTCCGGGCGCTCTCGGCCGAGAAGATCAACCTGAAAATGATCACGACCGGCGACATCAAAATTAGCGTGCTGATCGAAGAAGACGAGGTCGCGGAAGACCACAAGGACTCGGCCGGCGAACCGATCAAGAAGGCCCACCTCGAAAGCCGGAAGGCTGTGCGCGGGCGGCAAGCTCTCCGCGCGATCCACGCGGCCTTCGGCTTATCGCAACCGCGGAAGGGAGCGGGCAAGGATGTCGGCGATTTCGTCAAACGGCCCGCTCCGCTGGTGTCAACGGCCCCGTCGGATCGTGTGTCCGCCGTGGCGAAGTTGGAGGGGATGGAAGACATTCTCGTGAGCGGCGTTCACCTGAACACGGACCAAAGCCGGATCACGATTTCCGATTTACCCGACCGGGCGGGGAACTGTGCGACCCTATTCACAGCCGTGGCCGGGGCCGGCATCCTGGTAGACATGATCGTCCAAAACATGACGGGACCAGGGCAGGCGGAACTGTCGTTCACGGTGCCGCGGACGAGTCTGCCGAAGGCGCTCAAGCTGACGCAAGACGTGGTGAAGGGCATCGACCCGCAGTGCGAGGCGATTGGCGATGCCGACATCGCGGTGCTCTATGTGCTCGGCGTTGGGATGCGCTCGCACACCGGGGTGGCAAAGACCATGTTCGGAGCACTGGCCGAACGCGGTATCAACATCGCGATGATTAACACGAGCGAAGTGTGCCTGGGCGTGGTCATCGACAAGGCACGCGGCGAAGAAGCGGCCGCGTGCCTGAAGCAAGCATTCGAGATCGGCTGATTGGAGTTACTTAATCATCGGCAGTCCTGGGACCGCCGCCGCAGGGGGCGTCGGTGGGAGGGCTTGTGGGGCAACAACCGGCACCCCGGCCGGCAGCCCGCCAAGGGGCACCCCGGGCGAGTCTGCGGGTGGCGTGGTAGTCGAGGGGCGGAAGCTCGTCATGTCGTGCCGGCGGATCACGATGTTGTTCCCGTTGGTGCCCGGTCCCATCGTGTAGACGCCGAACTTGCCCGTCGTGGTTTCCGCGATGTAAAGGGCCGACTGGCCCTGGGTGACGTACCCGGTCGTCATCATGAAGTGAACGTCTTGCCGCGGCTCGACACCGAACTCGGTAGCCAGATCGACCTCCGCGAACCCGACGATCTTCCCCTGGGTCTTATCGATCACCGAGCCGAGCAACTTGCCAGACTTGTAATCGAGCAGCCACACCCCGTCGGTTTGAATCCGCGGGTTAATCGTGACCGCCCCCGTAGACATGACGTAGTCCTGGTAGCGGTCGTTAGATGCGGCCCCGACGGACCGCGGCTGGCCGCAGTAGAACATCGTGGCGACCATGCCGAGGGCCATACCCGCAACGCCGACCCCAACGATAGCACCCTGCCGCATGGCCCGCCCTCCCACCGAATGATTGGTAGACTTGGGCGAGGCGATACCGCCACCGCAAAGACGTGTCCAGCCGAGTTTCACGGGGCAGGCTCTTCGACTTCCAGAAAGCGATAGCCGACGCCGCGGACGGTTTCGATCAGTTCCCGCGTGGCCCCGGCTTCCGAGAGCTTCTTGCGCAGGGTCTTGACGTGAACGTCGATCGTTCGTTCCAGCACGATCGATCCTTCCCCGATCGCTGCGTCCATGAGTTGATGGCGGGTGAACGCCCGGCCTGGTTGGCGGACCAGGCATTCGAGCAGGCGGAATTCCGTCGGCGTCAGTTCCAATTCCTGCCCGCCGTGCGTGATCTTGTGGCGGACGCGATCGACCTTCACGCCCAGGTGTTCGATGACGTCGCTCGTGTCCCCTGCCCCAGCAACCCGGCGAAGTTGCACCTTCACTTTTTCGAGCAAAATTTTGTTACTGAACGGCTTCGTCACGTAATCGTCGGCCCCCATCGAGTAACCGACGAGTTGGTCCGTCTCTTCCGACTTGGCCGTAATCAAAATGATCGGGATCGATCGCGTGCGCTCGCCTGCTCGGAGTTCGCGACAGATCGTGAGACCGTCCACGCTTGGCAGGTTGATGTCGAGCAGGATCACGTCGGGAAGGATCGTTTGGGCCTTGCGAAGCCCTTCCTGGCCATCGTGCGAGATGATGGTCTCGAACCCCTCGCGGTCGAAGTACCACTGAAGGGATTGCGTCAGTCCCCGTTCGTCTTCGACGACCAACACGCGCGGCTGTGGCATGAATCCCCTCGCTCGCGTTACCCGAATCGGCCAGTAATGTAATCTTCGGTCTGCTTTTTAGACGGCTTGGTGAACAGTTGCCGGGTCGGGCCTGCCTCGACGAGCGACCCCTCGAAGAAGAACGCGGTGATGTCCGACACGCGGGCGGCCTGCTGCATGTTGTGCGTGACGATCACGATCGTGTAACTCGACTTCAAGTCGTCGATCAGGTCTTCGATCTTCGCGGTACTCTTGGGGTCCAGGGCCGAGGCCGGCTCGTCCATGAGAAGGACTTCCGGGTCGGTGGCGAGCGACCGGGCGATGCACAGCCGCTGTTGTTGTCCACCCGACAAGGTCAGGGCGGAGGCGTTCAGCCGGTCCTTCACTTCGTCCCAAAGGGCCGCTTGACGCAGGCAGCGTTCGACGAGTTCATCCAACACACGGCGGTCCGTCTGCCCGGCCATCCGAGGGCCGAAGGCGACGTTCTCGAAGATCGTTTTGGGGAATGGGTTCGACTTCTGAAAGACCATGCCCACACGGCGGCGGAGATCGACGAGATTAAGGTCTTTGTTGTAGATGCTCTGCCCGTCGAGGTTGATCGTGCCAGAGGCCTTCGACCCCTCAACGTGGTCGCTCATCCGGTTGAGCATCCGTAACAGCGTCGATTTGCCGCACCCGCTCGGGCCGATGAAAGCCACCACCGACCGTTCGGGTATGACCAGTGAAATCTCGTGCAGAACCTGTTTGTCAGTATACCAAAAGCTGACATCCTGGAGCGTGAACTTCGGCTTAGCCAGCGCCAAGTTCACCGCAGATTTGGGCGAGGAAACCCGGGCCGTCACAATGTCGGTGAACATCCGGGTCATTTGCTTCCACTCCCTCGCATGACAGGATTATGGGGACGTTTTAGGTGACAAATATGTAGGATCAAAGAAGGATCGGTGAAGACGGAGCAACTCCACCGAGCCGAGATGATCGCTTT
>JBBQCQ010000144.1:0-7944 GCA_038318835.1 Gemmatales bacterium
CGTTGCCGATGGCCTTCTGGAAGGCCAGAAACTCAGCCGTCACCTGCGTGCAGACGAGGTGCAGGCCGACATCGTCGATACCGGTGTCGCAGCAACCGTTGCGGTAGAAGCCGGTCAGCGGCTTCGTGGAACACGGTTGGAGTGAGCCGCCGAGCACATTCTTGGCCGTTGGCATGAGTGCGATCTCCAGGGTTGTGACTTCAGTTTAGCCGGGCAACAGGTCCTTCACGGCGTCCTGCTCTTCGAGCAGTTCATTCAACGTCTTCTGGAACGCGGCCTGGCCGAAGGCGTCGAGCTTCACGCCCTCGACAACCTTGTAGTTCCCCTTGCCGTTGGTCATGACGGGAAAGCCGAAAACCAGCCCCATTGGCACGCCGTACTCGCCGCTGGAGACGACGGCCGCACTCGTCCAGTCGCCCGAGGGCGTGCCGCTCACGAAGGTCTTGACGTGGTCGATCGCGCCATTCGCGGCCGACATCGCGCTGGACAGCCCGCGGGCCTTGATGATCGCCGCCCCGCGGTTCTGGCACTGCGGCACGTAAGTGCCTTCGAGCCACGTCCGGTCGGTGATGACCTGGGTGGCCGGCTTCCCCTTGATCTTCGCGTTGGTGAAGTCCGGGAACTGCGTGTTCGAGTGGTTGCCCCAGATGGTGACGTTGGTCACGTCCTCGTTCTTGACGCCCGCCTTCACCGCGAGCGCGGAGACGGCCCGGTTGTGGTCGAGCCGCGTCATGGCGTGCCAGCGGTCGGCGGCGATCTCCCGGCCGTTCGAGTACGCGACGAGGCAGTTCGTGTTGCACGGGTTGCCGACGATGAGAACGCGAACATCACTGGCCGCGTTATTCGCGAGGGCCTTCCCCTGACCGACGAAAATCTTGCCGTTCAGGCCGAGCAAGTCTTTCCGCTCCATCCCCGGCCCGCGTGGCGCGGCCCCGACGAGCAACGCCCAGTTCACACCGTCGAAAGCCTTGTTCGCGTCGTCCGTCACGACCACGTCGAGCAGTGTCGGGAAGCCGCAATCGAGCAACTCCATCGCGTTGCCTTCCGCGATGTCGAGCGGTTGGCGGGCCGTCGGGTTCGGCGGCGTCCATTCGGGCTTCTTCGGAATCTCCAACAGGTGAAGGATGACCTTCGTCTCCGGGCCGAAGACCTCGCCAGACGCGAGTCGTGCGAGCATTGCGTAGGACACCTGACCGCCCGCACCGGTGACGGCCACTTTCATCGTCTTCATGAGCGAACCTCGGATCGGCTGGAAGGGAGATCCCGATGGGTTCAAGCTATTCAGCCGCCGACGCGACTCAAGGGGCGATTACTTCACGAGCCACGCCACGACTTTGTCGTCGGACCATTTTTCGGCCGCATGCGTGATCTTGGTAACCGGTTGGAGACGCTTGGCGAATGGGTCCCGCCCCGCGGCATTGTGAGCGAGCAACTCGCCCGGCGTACACATGGTCAGGAACGCGGACAGGCCGCCGTACTTGACGGCACACGGCAACAGCATCGGATCGTTCGTGGCAGCGACCTTCTCAAACGCGAACTGATTCAGGTCGGCCGCCATCTTTGCCACGGCATCCCCGGCCAGAGCCTTCGCGAGAACCGCCCACGGTCCCGCCTCGCCCCACCCCACCAACCGCACGCTCTTCGCCTTCAGAACCGTCTTCGCGAAGCCGATGGCGGTGAGCAGGTCGTGGACGCGGTTGGCCAGGAGTGTGCGGTTGTACCCGAACGTGTACCCGGCGTAAGTGGGATCGACCTTCCACGCTTTCGCCGGTTGCTGCTCACCGGTCCCGAGAAGATCGGCTGCGACAATTGCACATCCGGCGTCCACGAGTTGCTTCGCGACCGGGGCGAGTTTTCCATCGTCGAGGAGTGACGCCTTGCCGTCGGGATGTGCCCAGACCACGACCTTCTCGCCGGTGAAATTCGGCCCGATCACGCCGAGGCACGGCACCGCGTCCGCTTCATTCGTGCGGCCGATGATAGCGCGGTGCAGGACGAACCCCTCGTGCTTCGATTCGAGCGGCCCCTTGCGAACGGCGAGTTCCTTAGGGAGATTGCTATTCACCATCGCGCGAAATGCGGGACTGACGACTTCCTGATACTTCGCGAATGACTTCGGGTCGGTCGAAGTCTGCACCGACTTCAGCCACGCCTCATCCCGCCGCGTCATCTCCTGCCGCAACTCGCCGACAGTCTTCTCGTCTGCCGGCCGCGGGTGGTCAGCGTCGTACACGCTCAGTTCCTTCGGCGGCACCGGTACGAA
The DNA here is from genome assembly GCA_038318835.1 of Gemmatales bacterium. GTDB lineage: Bacteria > Planctomycetota > Planctomycetia > Gemmatales > Gemmataceae > Limnoglobus. Next base: position 2,264 of record JBBQCQ010000144.1, read on the forward strand.
CGGCGGTTCTGCAATTACCTCGTCGCGGCCCATCAGGTGCTTGACGAACCACGAGTACATGAACTCGCGAGCCGGTTGGTTGTAGTTGTGGCCGTACTCCAGCCACGACTTCGCCTGCACGTTGTCGGGCTTGCCGTAGAGGGAGTAGAGCTTCTTCAGTTCCGGCAGGCCGTAGCCGTCCTTCTGGAAGTTCTTCGTCCAGTCGTTGGCGCACGACATCGCCATCGGCTTCGGGGCGAACATCGCCGCGACTTCGACGTTCGTCGTCCGCACCCGTAAGAGCGAGCAGTTCTCGCAGGTGCAACCGCCCTGCATCTCGGTCGAAACCATCACGGCCGGGAATGCGACCGCCGGGCGGTCGTCGATGGCGCACAAGCTGAACGTCTGCGTGCCGCCGCCGGACGCGCCGGTGACGCCGATTCGCTTCGCGTCCACGTCCGGCAGGCTTTCGAGGAAGTCGTAGGCCCGGATCATGTTCCACGTTTGCAGGCCCAACATGTTGTGGCCGCGAAGTTCCGCCTCCACATCGGCGAAGCCAGTCCGGTGTTCGAGTTTCGTGCTGTCGGCGTAACCAACCATGTCGTGGTGGAAGACGACGAAGCCGAGTTTCGCGAGCGTCGCACAGCGTGCCTGTAGCGGGTAGAGTGCTCCTTCCCGCGTCTTCTCGGCCTTGTTCGCGAGTTGGGCCGTCACGTCCTTTTCGGGGGCGGTGTAGAACCGACCGCCCGCCCAGTGCCCGTGCGGAGTCAGGATGGCCGGCCGCTTCGCGTCGCCCTTTGCCGTGGGCCGGTACAGGTTCCCGCTGACGTAATGGCCGGGCATACTGGCGAAGAAAACCTTCTCGATCGTGTACCCATCGCGCTCGATCTTGCCGTGGACGACCGGCTTCAGCGGCGTCTTCTCCGGCAGCGGCCACAAGCCGGTGGCGACCAGAATTTGCTCGCGGAGTTGTTTCTTGCGGGCCTCCCACTCGGCCAGCGTCTTCGGCACCTTGAAGGGGAAGTAGTCGTTGAGCGTCTTCGGCGGGCCGAGACGGTAGTCCGTCGGCTTGTCCTCATCCCCGAACACGCGGGTCGGGTCGGCAGCGGGGGCCGGGGCGAGTTTCGCGAACGGCGAAGTGGCGGCGACCGCCAGGAGGGTGCGGCGGGAGAGCATGACGGTTTCTCGCGACGAGTCGGGGGATTGTTACCGAGGGTACGCGGCCTGGGGGTGTGGGTCAATCACCGATCGCCCTTGCCGGAGCAGAAGAAAGTTCAGAGGATTCACCGTACACCAGGGGCGAGTGGCGGAATGGCAGACGCCGAGGACTTAAAATCCTCTATCAGCAATGGTGTGCGGGTTCGAGTCCCGCCTCGCCCACTTGCGACCAATTTTCCGACAAGAACGGTGGCGTTCCCGCGACTATGATGGTATCGTGATGGTGTTGATCCTGCCTGCCGATTCTCTCCCGCCTGACTTCCCCGTTCGTTCTCATTCGGCGAGTACTCGAAGATGTCGCGGCCCCGCAGCCTCTTGGCGTTCCTCATCATCTCCTGTTTCGCACACCCGTTGACCGCCGCGGACGACCCGAAAGCGGCCGAGTTTTTCGAGTCGAAAATCCGTCCCGTGCTGATCGACAAGTGCTACAAGTGCCACTCGGAGAAGGCCGAGAAAGCGAAGAAACTTCGAGGTGGTCTGCTCTTGGACACGCTCTCTGGGTGGCAAAAGGGCGGTGACACTGGCAAGGCCATCGTGCCCGGCAAGCCGACCGAAGGGACGCTGCTGAAGTCGCTGCGGCACGAGGGCGAAATCCAGATGCCGCCCGACGGGAAGTTGCCGGCGACGGTCGTGGCCGACTTCGAGAAGTGGATCAAGGAGGGAGCGACCGATCCCCGCACAAACACCACCACGGCGAAGGCGGTCGGCATCGACCTTGAGAAGGGCCGACAGTTTTGGTCGCTGCAAATACCGAAGCCCCAGACCGTGCCGGCGAACACCGAGCCGACGAGCATCGACCGATTCATTCGCGCGAAGTGGGATGAGAAGGGCGTGAACCCCGTAGCGCTGGCCGACAAGCGGACGCTGGTCCGCCGCGTGACCTTCGACCTGACCGGCCTACCGCCGACGCCCTTAGAAGTCGATGCCTTCGTTGCCGACGCATCGCCGAAGGCGTGGGAGAACCTGATCGACCGGTTGCTGAAGTCCCCGCAGTACGGAGAGCGTTGGGGGCGTTACTGGCTCGACGTGGCCCGCTACGCGGAAGACCAGGCCCACACGTTCGGCGTGACGCCAAAGAAGAACGCGTACCTGTATCGCGACTGGGTGATTCAGGCCTTCAACGACGACATGCCCTACGACCAGTTCGTGCGGTTGCAGATCGCGGGCGACCTGCTGCCCGAGCCGAAGGACGACCTCTTCAAACGGCTGGCCGGGATGGGCTTCCTGGGCCTGGGGGCCGAGTATTACAAGAACACCGCCCGCGAACAGGCCATTGCGGAAGAACTCGATGATCGCGTGGACACCCTCACCCGCGGCTTCCTCGGCCTGACGGTGAGTTGTGCCCGCTGCCACGACCACAAATTCGACCCGATCCCGACGCGGGACTATTACAGCCTCGCCGGAATCTACTACGGCTCGAACTTGACGCAAACCCCGCTCGCCAAGCCGGACGAGTTGAAGACGTACACCGAGGCCCAGGCGAAGGTGACGGTGGCCGAGGAGACCGTGAATCGTTTCCTGAGCGATGCCGGGAAGGCAGCGGCGAAGGAAGCGGCCGCGATCACGGTGAAGTACCTCGAAGCGGCCCGCAAGATTCGCACGGCAAAGGCCAAGCCGCAGGAGTTCGTCTCAAAGGACGGGGTGAACCGCTACTTCCTCGACCGCTGGTTGAAGTTCCTCGACCCGGTGAACGCGGGGAAGGCTCCGGCCATCTTCAAGGACTGGTTCGCGCTGAAGGCCGACGCGAAGCCGGAGGAAGTCGGCACAGCGGCCGCAGTGATTCAAGCGAAACTCGCATCGGTTGACGTGCCGGACGTGGTCGTGAACAAGAAGGGAAAATCGGTCGCGAAGAACCCCGACCCGCTGGCGAAGGCGATGTTCCTCGATGCGGCCGCGCCACTATTTGTGGCACCGGCGGACGCCGAGAAGTTGTTCGTGACTGCGGACGCCAAGCCGAAACTCACGGAACTGCGGGGCGAAGTTGAGAAGCAAAAGAAGTCATCGCCGCCGGCCCCGCTGGCGGCCCACGTCGTCTCGGGCGGCGAACAGGGCATGAAAGTCTACATCCGCGGCAACCCGGCCACGAAAGGCGAAGACGCACCGAAGGGCTTCTTGCAAGTGATGGCCAACATCGACGCAAAGCCCACCGGCAAGCCCTTCACGCGGCTCGACCTGGCGAACGCTATCGCCAGCCCGGACAACCCGCTGACTGCCCGCGTTATTGTCAACCGCGTCTGGGCGTGGCACTTCGGCCGAGGGTTGGTGAACACGCCGAGCAACTTCGGGTCGCTCGGCGACCGACCGAGCCACCCGGAATTACTCGACTACCTTGCAGTCGAGTTCGTGAAGAACGGTTCGTCCCTGAAGTGGCTGCACAAGCAAATCCTGCTCACCAACGTCTACCGCCTCGCGGCCGAGCCGAACGCGGACAACAACAAGACTGACGGCGGCAACGTCTACCTCTGGCGCGGCACCCGCAAGCGGCTTGACGTGGAGGCATGGCGAGACTCGCTCCTCGGCGTCAGCGGCAACCTCGACGAAACCCTCGGCGGGCCGACGTTCGACCTTCGCGACCCGAATGCGAAGCGACGAACGGTGTACGCCAAGATCAGCCGCCATGAACTCGATGGCCTTTTGCGGCTGTTCGACTTCCCGGATGCGAACGTCACCGCCGACCGGCGAAACGTCACCACCGTCCCGCAGCAACAGCTCTTCGCCCTGAACAGCGAGTTCATGATCGCGCAGGCGAAAGCTTTCGCGAGTCGGCTCGAAAAGCTCGGCAAGACCGACGCCGAGCGCGTCGCGGCCGCGTACCGCCTCGCCTTCAACCGTCCGCCGGAAGCGAAGGAACGCGAGATGGCGGTCGCCTTCCTCAAGATGCCCGCCAAGCCCTCGGATTCGCTCACCCGCTGGCAGCAGTATGCTCAGGCGTTGCTCGCCAGCAACGAGTTTCTGTACGTCGATTAATCCCACTCGCAGCGGAACGAACCGATGAACTTTCAACTGCCTTTCACCCGCCGCGAACTGCTCGCTCGCACAGGCACCGGCCTGGGGGCGCTCGGCCTGGCCGGTTTGTTCGCGCAAGAGGCGGTGGCCGAGGCCGCGAGTCCGCTCGCGCCGAAGGTGGCGCACTTCCCTGCGAAGGCCAAGCACGTCATCCACCTGTTCATGAACGGCGGGCCGAGTCAGGTTGACACCTTCGACCCCAAGCCGGCCCTGAAGAAGTATCACGGCCAGCAACCGACGGCCGCGGGCCTGAAGACCGAGCGCAAGACCGGCGGGCTTTATCAGTCGCCGTTTGCCTTCAAGAAGTGCGGCCAGTCCGGGATCGAAGTCAGCGAGATTTTCCCCGAGATCGGCAAGTGCATCGACGACATCTGCGTCATCCGGTCGATGCACACGAACATCCCCAACCACGAGCCAGGGTTACTGCTGATGACCTGCGGCAACACCCAACCGATTCGCCCGAGCATGGGCAGTTGGCTCCTTTACGGCCTCGGCACCGAGAACCAGAACCTGCCGGGGTTCGTCGTCCTCTGCCCCGGCAAGCCGGTCGTCGGCCCGGCCCTCTGGAACAACAGCTTCCTCCCCGGCGTCTACCAGGGCTGCCACATCTCGAACCTCGACCCGAAGAAGGTCATCGACCACATCCGCAACAAAAACCTCACGCCCGAGACGCAGCGGGAGCAACTCGATCTGCTGAACGGCCTGAACAAGATGCACGCCGACAAGCGGGCCGGCGACGACCAACTCGACGCGCGGATTCAATCGCTGGAGATGGCCTTCCGCATGCAGACCGAGGCGACCGACGCCTTCGACGTGAGCAAGGAGGCGACGAAGACCCGCGGGGAGTACGGCAAAGGGTACTTCGCCGACGCCTGCTTGACCGCCCGCCGGTTGGTCGAACGCGGCGTGAGGATGGTGCAGGTTTTCTACGGCAGCGGCCAGCCGTGGGACGACCACGGCGACATCGAGAAGGGCCACCGCAATAAAGCCGCGGACAGCGACAAGGCCGTGGCCGCCCTGCTCCGCGACCTGAAGCGGAGCGGGCTACTGGAAGAAACGCTTGTGCTGTGGGGCGGCGAGTTCGGCCGCACGCCGACGAGCGAAGGCTCGAACGGCCGCGACCACAACCACCACGGCTTCAGCGTCTTCCTCGCCGGCGGCGGCGTGAAGGGCGGCATGGCCTACGGTAGCACCGACGAGTTCGGCTTCTCGGCCGTCGAGAAGAAGGTTCACGTCCACGACCTGCACGCGACCATCCTGCACCAACTCGGCATCAACCACGAACGCCTCACCTACCGCTACGCGGGCCGCGACTTCCGGCTGACCGACGTTCACGGCGTCGTGGTGAAGGACATTTTGGCCTGAGTCGAGAGCCGCGGAGCGGCGGCAGTCGTTAGCCAGGGGTGAAGCGAAGCGCCCCCTGGAACCACCCACCCATTTTAACAAGCCCCGAAGGTCGGCAGAATTTGCCGCCCCTT
>JBBQCQ010000145.1:0-7891 GCA_038318835.1 Gemmatales bacterium
CGAACCCGCTATAAGCGGGGGGCACGCGCACCGCGTGTGCCACACACCCCCGTGGGCGGGCTTATAGGGGGGCACGCGGGGTGCGTGGCCCCGACACTTGAAGACTCCGGTCGGCTCCCGAAACTCGGTCGAGCGGCCGCCCCCGAATCCAGGTGAACCCGAATGTCGACGACGCCGCCAGTTCCGAACGACCCGAAGAAACCCACGGCCCCCGGTACGCCCACGGGCACGCCGCCCGCGGCCGGCGCGAAGCCGCCGCAAGCGAACGGCACCCCAAAGCCGACCCTGCCCGGCCAACCGCCGCAACAGCGGCCCGCCGTGCCGGGGCAACCCGGCGCCCAACGCCCTGTGGCCCCGGCCCCGAAGCCCGCACCGGCCCCCGGTGCCGCCCCCGCTCCACGGCCGGCCCCGCCCGCCGGTGCCGCGCCCGCCCCGCGGCCAGCCACGCCCGGCGTGAAGCCCCCGGCCGCACCGGCAGCGGGTGCGCCGCGACCGCAAGCCCCCGTGGCCGGCGGCGCGAAGCCGCCCGGCACGCCGCCCCAACGCCCGGCCGCCGGTGCTGCCCCCGGCGGGCTGAAGCCCCCGGCTGCGCCGGCACCCAAGCCTTCGCCGCCGAAGCCGCAAAAGAAGTCGCTCACGCACGTCGATTCCAACACGAAGCAACTCGGTCAGAAGCTCGTGGACCTCGGCTTCCTCGACGATGCGCAGCTCGATTCGATGTACGAGGAGATGCGGACCAGCGATAGCAAGCTGACCGAACTCGCGATGGAGCGCGGCCTCGTCAACGAGGACCAACTGCTGCAGGCCCAGGCCGAATTGCACGGCATGAAGGTGCAGAGCCTGGAGGACGTGAAGCCGAACAAGGAAGCCATCTCAAAGGTCACGTCCACGATGGCCGACCTGTACAAGGTCGTGCCGCTCGTCTTCGAGAACAACGTCCTGACCGTGGCGATGTCCGACCCGAACAACCTACAAGCCCTCGACGACATCCGCAACTTCCTCGGCATTGCCGACGTGAAGGCCGTGCTCGCGCCGCCGAAGGCGGTCGAAGAGCTGATGAAGAAAGCTTACTCGGTGGGCGGCGTGGGCGGCGGAGCCGACGAAGAATCGATCGCGAGCATTCTGAAGGAGATCGAGGGCGACTCCGACTTGAATAAGGCGGCCGGCAAGCGGGAAACGAGCATCGACCTCAACAGCATCGAGGAAATGGCCCACTCGGCCCCGGTGCGGAAGCTCATCAACATGGTCATGCTCATGGCCATCCGCGACCACGCCTCGGACGTTCACTTCGAGCCGTTCGAGGACGAGTACAAGATGCGGTACAAGTGCGACGGCGTCCTGTACGAGATGGTCCCGCCGCCCCGCCACCTGGCCACGGCCATCGCCAGTCGGATCAAGGTCATGTCGAACCTCGACATCGCCGAACGTCGTCTGCCGCAGGACGGCCGCATCGAACTGAACCTCGGTAGCAGCCGCATCGACATGCGGGTGAGCGTGCTGCCCACGCTCTTCGGCGAGAGTGTGGTCATCCGGGTGCTTGACCAGTCGAACGTCGGCCTGTCGCTCGATAAGATCGGCATGCCGCCGGAACTGCTCGCCAGTTTCCGCGAGGTCATCAAGAAGCCCAACGGCATCGTCCTCGTCACCGGCCCGACCGGCTCGGGGAAGACGACGACGCTGTATTCCGCGCTGTCGGAACTGAACGACATCGAGACGAAGATCATCACCACCGAGGACCCCGTCGAGTACGAAATCGACGGCCTCGTGCAGTGTCCGATCAACCACGAGATCGACCTGACGTTCGCCCTCGCCCTGCGGGCCATCCTGCGGCAAGACCCGGACATCATCCTCATCGGCGAAGTCCGCGACCTGGAGACGGCCCAGATTTCGATTCAAGCCTCGCTCACGGGTCACCTGGTGTTCAGCACGCTGCACACGAACGACGCCCCATCGTCGATCACGCGCCTGCGAGACATGGGCGTCGAGCCGTTCCTTATCACGGCAACGCTCGAAGCGATCCAGGCGCAACGCCTGGTGCGGCGGGTCTGCCAGAAGTGCAAGACCGCCTACGAGCCGACCCGCGACCAACTGATGGAACTGAACACTACGCCGGAACAACTGAAGGGCCAGAAGTTCTATTACGGCGAAGGGTGCGACACGTGCAACAATCTCGGCTTCAAGGGCCGCACGGGGTTGTACGAGCTGATGCTGATTAACGACGACATCCGCGACATGATTAGCCGCGGGGCGTCGAACGACCAGATTCGGGCCTACACCCGCAAGATCGGCATCAAGGGCCTCCGCGAAGCCGGCATCGACGCCCTGTGCATCGGCACGACGACGCTGGAAGAAGTCGTGCGCGAAACGATCGTGGACGATTGATGCCAGTGCGGAGCGCGGAGCGCGGAGTTCGTAGTGAAAGACCTGAAGAGAAGAGTCTAGAAACCGTTTAGCCGCGACGCGGAGGCTTTGCGGAGCAGACCGCGGAGAGTTCCGATAACACCGGACGATCCGGATCGCAGGTTGTTGGGCCGCAGGAAGCAGTTGGCCCTGCGTGTCATTCGATTGGTCAATACGCTGTCGAACACTCACACGGCAGACGTGATTGGCAAACAGGTGCTTCACTCGGCGACCGAGTTTTGTTCCAAACTCGGGATCGTCGAAGAAAAGGCCGACGAAAACATTTATTGGCTCGAACTGTTGGACGAGTTGATTCGAGAAACGAACGAGATCGTGGCGATGGTCGTGGCGTCCATCCGCACGGCAAAACATCGACGGTGACGGGCCGTTGGGTTTCGGTTTTCACTCCGAACTCCGCGCTCCGCATTCCGCACTGGGGGAGCTATGCCGACTTACAAATTCGAGGCGCTCGACACGTCCGGCCAAGAGGTCAAGGACTCCGTCGAGGCGGGCAACGAAGAAGAAGCCTCGCAGAAAATCAAGGCGATGGGCTACTTCGTCACGAAGCTCACCGCCGCCGCCCAGAAAGCCCGGAAGAAGGGCAAAAAGAAGGGCGGCGGCAAGAGCCGCAAGACCTTCGTCCTCGGCGGCGTGTCGCAGAAGATGCTCTGCATCTTCACCCGCCAGTTCAGCACGCTGCAAGACGCCGGCCTGCCGGTGCTGCGAAGCTTGCGCATCCTCGAAAAGCAGATGAAGCCGAGCGCCCTCAAGAACGCGCTCATCGACGTGGTCGACGATGTCGAGTCTGGCTCGACGCTCTCCGAGTCGCTCGGCCGACACCCGAAGGCGTTCGACCGGCTGTACGTGAACATGGTCAAGGCCGGCGAGGCCGGCGGTGCCCTCGAAGTCATTCTGCAACGCCTCGCCGAGTTCAAGGAGAAGTCGCAGAGCCTGAAGCGCAAGATCGTCGGGGCGATGGTGTACCCTGGCGTGGTCATCTCGGTCGCCGTCGGCATCTTGACGTTCATCATGGTGTCGATCATCCCGAAGTTCAAAAAGATCTTCGAGGAGTTCGGCCTGTCCCTGCCCACCGCCACGAAGATCCTCATCGACGTGTCCGACTGGGTGGCCAGCTACTGGTACGTCATCCCGCTGTTCCCGCTCGGCATCTACTTGCTGCTCAAACTCATCCGCATGACGAGGGCCGGCAACTACGCCCTGGACCGGGTCACGCTCTGGATTCCCATCGTCGGCAGTCTGGCCGAGAAAACCATCGTGGCCAGAACGATGCGCACCCTCGGCACGCTCATCAGTTCCGGCGTGCCGATCCTGGAAGCACTCGCCATCGTGAAAGACACGGCCAACAACATCGTCTTCGAGCGGATGTTCCAGCGGGTTTTGGAATCCATCCGCGAAGGGGATACCATTGCTGACCCGCTGCGGGAGAGCCGGTTGGTGGACGACATGGTGGTGAACATGGTCGAGGTCGGCGAAGAAACCGGCGACCTGGACACGATGCTGTACAAGGTGGCCGACTTCTACGACGAAGAAGTGGACACGCTGGTGAAGTCGCTGATCTCGCTGCTCGAGCCGATCATGATCGTGTTCCTCGGGGGCATCATCGGGGCCATCGTCATCTCGCTGTTCCTGCCGCTGATCAAGCTGCTGGAAGGCCTGTCGAAATAGTGCCGACGCCGAATGCCCGCGGACGACCGTCCGCGGGCCGTCCTCGAACTCAGGAGAATGCCATGTTGCGGTCCCTCACCCCGCACCGCCCTCAGCGCGGCGGGTACACGCTGATCGAACTGCTGGTGGTCATCGCGATCATCGGCATCCTGATCGGCTTGACCACGGCCGCCGTCCAGCGTGTCCGCGGCAAGGGCGACGAAGTCAGGATGCGGGCCGACCTGAGCGGCCTGGACTCGGCCCTCGGCCAGTTCGTGGGGAAATTCAAGCGGAACGTGCCCGACTCGGGCGGCGGGCCGATGGGCACCTTCCGCATGTGTAGTCGGTACGCGACGGCGTCCGACCCGACGAACCGTCCGGGGCGTCCGCCGTGGATTTACGACCAGGGCTTCTCGGCCACCGATAAGGAAGTGCTGGCCCTGACCCAGATCTTCCCGAACATCAACCTGCAAGACACCGGCTTCCGTGCGCCGGGCGGCGCGATGGTGCCCCCGACCCCCGTGGCAGCACAAGCCTTCCTGGACCCGAATCAACTGTTGGTCCTGTTCCTCAGCGGCGGGTTGAGCACCGAATACCTCGGCTTCTCGACCGACCCATTGCGGCCGTTCTTGCCGCCCCTCGGCCCCGGCGAGCAACGCCTCGCGGGGACGCCGTTCTTCGAGTTCAAAAAGGACCGCATGCTCGACCCGCAGACGTGGTTGATGCAACGGGCGACCGACATCCTCAACCCGGCCAACCTGACGTCCCCGCCGGCCGGGTTCACGGCCGCGAACGTCATTCGGTGGGAAGCCGGCACCCCGCCCGACAACCTCATGACCGTCACCGCGAGCAACGAACCGTGGTTCCTCGACCCGTGGAAGACGCCGTACCTGTACATGGCCAACGGGGCGTCCGGATCGGGCGGCGACTACTTCTTCCGCGACACCCCGATCGCGACCCCTAACCCGCTCGTGATCGGGCCGTGGGGAGGCAAGGTCTCCCGGTTCAACGCGAACAACCTCGGGCCGACTGCCTTCCGCGAGTCGGCTAACAAGTACTTCAAACACGCCGAGTGGCAGATCGTCTCGGGCGGGCCGAACGGGTCGGCCATCGGCCCCGTCGCCCGACCGTGGGGCTTCGGCGCTGGCGGTCTCGCCACCTTCGGCACCCTGGAGTATGCGGACAACAGGCCCGGTGGCGACGACTTCGGCAACTTCCGGACGACCCAGTTCAAGGTTCCGAACTAACCCAGGAGCGACCTCATGACCACGCACCCGCGTCGCCGCTTGGCCGGCTTTACCTTGATCGAACTCCTGGTCGTCATCGCCATCCTCGGCGTACTGTCGGCCCTTGGGGCGGGTGCGTACTTCCGCATCCGGACGGGCCAGCAACTGAAGAACACCGAGGAGACGGTCTCCAAAATCGAAGCCGGCTTCCAGTCGCTCTGGAAGGCGGAACTCGACGAGGCCCGCGACGCCTTCCTGGGGAAGAAGCCCGGTTTCAGCGTCCAGGTCGATACGGTGAAGGCTCTAGCCGACAACGACCAGGACCGGGCGAAGGCCGTCTGGACGTACATCTGGATGCGGCGGGCTTTCCCTCAGACCTTCACAGAGGCGACGACCCCGATCACGATCACGACCACGCCGAGCGTCACGATGCCAGTGCTGACGACGTTCACCAGCCCGGCCTTCACGGCCCTGGCCGCACCGGCGAACACGCAGGCCGACGAGGCCGCCGTCATCCTGTATCGCCTGCTCACCACCAAGGGCAGTCGCGGGCAGGTGTTCGGCAACGAGGCCATCGGAGCCTTGTCGAAGCCGCTGCCGGACGGCAACACGGCCGGGCAACGGGTCTTCACCGACACCTTCGGCAACGCGATCACGTACCAGCGGATGAGCAGCGGCAACGGCGAACTCGACGCGCCTCCGTTCACGAAAGCCGCCAGCAACAACGACCCGTTCGACCCGCCGGGCCGCCTCACGGCCGGCACGTGGACGCCCGCCAACAAGACGACGAGTCTGACGGCCGCCGGTCGGGCTGCGTTCAACGGAACGAACTGGCTGCCGACGATCATTTCCCGCGGAAGCGCGCCCGATTGGGGCACCCTGGCCACGGCAAGCCCGACCACCCCCGCGCTGGTCCCGAACGGCTTCACCGCCGGCTACAAACTCCGCCGTCAGGGCGCTCGAGGTGACCAATGATCCGCACCACGCCGACCCGCCGCCGCGGCTTCACGCTCGTCGAACTCCTCGTCGCGATTGCCCTGGGCATCGTGCTGCTGGGCATTGCCGTGGGCGTGTCGCAGTCGAGTGCGTTCGAGTCGTACAAGGTCGTCGGTGCGGCCGACCGCGTCAGCCAGTGGATGCTCACCGCGAAGAACCGGGCGCTGCGGGACCGCACGCCCCGTGGCATCCGCCTGCTCCGCGACCCGGCCAACCCGAACCTTGTCAAAGAGATCGCGTACATCGAGCAACCCGAGCCGTGGGTGCCGGCACTCGTGGCGGGCCGGACGGCCCCGCAGTTGGTTTTCCAGCACGCGATTGCGGACCGGGGGACCCTCCCGCCCGGTGGCCCGGCACCGCCCGTCACCTTCATCAGTCGGCGGGCGTTCATCCACATCGACCTCTCGACGATGCCTTCGCTCGCGGAGTTTCAATCCATCGTCCAGGTCGGCGACCTCCTCCACGTGCCCGAACTCGGTCAGTCGTTCCGCATCAACGGCAGCCAGGTCGCGACGGCCGACCCCACGAACCCGCCGCCCACGGCCCCGACGGTTCCGACCGCGACGATTCAGATCGAACTCCTTCTCTCGGCTCACCCCGATTTCGGGGCCGGGTATAGCAAGTTCCAGCCCAATCCGCCGCTGGACGGCGTGCCACTTCAGATGGCCCCGACGTACGTGACGAGTCAGTTCGGCTTCATCCGTCAGCCGCGGCCGCTGTTGGGCGAGCCGACGCAACTGCTGGCCAGCGGCATGGCCATCGACCTGCCCAACTGCCTGCCGGCCAACCCGACGAACCTGGACATCTTGTTCGCCCCGTCCGGGGAAGTCATCGGCAACACCGACGGCATCACGGCCCTGCTGCTGCGGGACACGACCATCGCCGTGGCCGCCCCACTGACCACCGACTACGACCGGGCCGGCCAGATGATCCTCGTCTGCCTCTACGGCCGCACCGGGGCGATTAGCACGCAACCTGTCGCGAAACCGCCGCTGAACTCGTTCCAGTTCGCGAAGGACGGCGTCAACACCGGGCTGTAACGGCCCGCGGATGGCTTGTTTTGCAGCAGTTCGAGATTTTTGGAAACGGTCGAGTGCCCGCGAAGAATGTCGTGGGCCGACCGGACGACTCGCACCACGTCACGGACGCACGAACCCGGCGGCTCGCACCGCCGCCCGAATAACACCCCCATCGGGGATCACTCATGATAACGCCGAACCCACGGCACCGCCGCGGGATCACCCTGATCGAAGCCCTCGTCTCGATGTTCGTCGCGGCCCTGGCGATGATCTCGCTGCTGGCTCTGTTCCCGCTGGGTGCCCTGCAAATGGGCCAGGCCCTCAAGGACTCGCGATGCGCCGACACGGCGATCAACGCCGAGTCGCTCATGCGGACGCACTGGCAGACGCGGGTTGTCGAACCACCGCCCGGCAACCAGGACCCGTTTGTGAATTCGTTCGGTGCCACGGGCGGGCTGAGCAATCCGGTGTTCATCGACCCGATCGGGGTATTCAGCCTGGCCCCCACCAACGTCGCCGGCCACGCCGGCCTCCGCCGCGAGTCCCTGGTGACCATCTCCAGTTTCCCGCAGGCGTATCGTTTCT
>JBBQCQ010000146.1:0-7888 GCA_038318835.1 Gemmatales bacterium
AGGCCGCCAAGCGGGGCCTGCCGAACATGAAGAACACCGTCGATTCGATCCCCAGCATCATCAGCAAGGCGAGTGTCGAGTTGTTCGCGAAGTACAAGGTGCTGACCGAGAAGGAACTGCACGCCCGGTACGAGATCTTCAGCGAAAAGTACGTCAAAGAGATCACGATCGAGGCGAACATGATGGTCCACATGGGCCGGACGATGATCCTGCCCGCGGCTCTCCGCTACCAGGCGGAAGTGGCCGCATCGGTGAACGCCACGAAGGCCGCCGGCGTGGACGTGACCGCGCAGTTGGAGCACCTGAAGACGCTGGCCGCGACGATCAACCAGTTCCAGACGAGCACGATCGACCTGGAGCACGCCGTGGACCACCCGCACACGGGCGACGGGTACAGCCACGCGAAGTACATGAAGGAGAGCGTGGTGAGCAAGATGGAAGTCCTCCGTCCGCTCGGCGACGCCCTGGAAGAGATGGTCGCCGACGACCTGTGGCCGCTGCCGACGTACCGCGAAATGCTGTTCATCAAGTAACGCCCTGCCGAGCGAGAATCGCACGACGCCCACCCGACGGGGTGGGTGTTTTTGTGTACCTACTTGCTTCCAGGCTTGTCTCCTATTACCATCCGTTCAGTAGTTCGGACTTTCCAAGAATTGTCACCGGAGTACGCCCACAAGGTCAAGCAGTCGAGAGTTGGTCGATAACTTCGTGAAGCGGGTCAAGGATCTGGCGGAACATGTCCGTGGGAATGAACAGGCGACCAAGCAAAGTTTGATCGGCCCCTTCTTTACTATGTTGGGTTATGACCTCACGGACCCGCGGGAGTGCATCCCGGAATACAAGGCTGACTTCGGAAAAGACCGTTCCACGAAGCCCATCGACTGGGCGTTCCTCAACAACAGTACGTTCGCGTTCTTCGTCGAGGCGAAGGAAGTCGGTCGGAAGCGCAATTCCACGCCGAACTCATCCGGGCCTACGCCCAACGCCAACGCGCCCAAAATCTGATCGTCAACGAACTCGCACGACTTTTGGAGCCGGCCCCAGAATTCACCAAGCTCGCCATCACCCAACTCGAAACGCGAAATTTGACGCAACAAGTCGTCGAGAGTTGGAAGCCTATCGTCGCGAACGCTCTCAACGAGTGGGCCAAGCAACGGATGCTGACGGCCGCACTCACGACGCCTCAAGTCGTGCAGCCCGATCCGAAGCCGGATGCGGGAAAAATCGAAACAACTGAAGAAGAGCTGGCCGCTTTCGCGAGCGTTGTAAAGCTGCTGGGGAACGATTGCCCCGTGGCCTACGAAGACTCCGTGGCCTACTTCAAGATTCACATGGTCGAACGCCGAACGTGGGTCATAGCCCGGTTGCTCTTGGACCGAAAGAATCCTCAAGTCTGGGTTCCTCTGCCGCTCGAAGTTGCCAAGCCACTGGCGGGCGAGCGGCCCGTCTCGACAAATAATGCTTGGTCGATTGTGACGCTGGAAAGTAGCAACGAAATCTCGAATCTCGGTGCCCTCTTCTTTGAAGCGTACTCGTATCTCAAGAAGCAAAAGACATCCGGGGACGCCGTTTCGGAGGCATAAAGACGGTTGAGTGCGGTCGTCGGGAAGTGGGCCGGAATGAGCTTTCTAGGGCCAACTGCTTGCAAACTACTCAAGGGGAAATTGTCGCTTTTGGCACGCCTGATTGTGATGCTCGGATAAAATCCAACGACCCACTGGAGGACGTGAGTATGGGCCGCATGATTGTCGATTCGGACCAACTGCAACTGCTCGACGGCGGGAAGAAGTCCGCGGAGGTTTGCGACGGCGAGGGCCGCATGTTGGGGCTTTTTTTGCCCCAAGACGAGTACATTCGACTCCTCTACCAGATCGAAGTTTCGCGGCCGGCCGACCCGAAGCGCGGAGGAAGGCCCGCGAGGATATGGCCGCGGGGCGGTGCAAGACGACGGAGCAAGTACTCGCCGGGTTGGCCGAAGCCCGCCGGGCGCGGGGGGACCGGACATGACGTTCCAGGTCGTCTGGACGGACGCAGCCGACGAGGTTTTGCACACGCACGATCACTTGACGTGGGAGCGCGGCGGCGATCCGACCGTTCTGGATCGAGCCGCGGACCGGATCAATGACCTTCTCGCCCGAACGCCGGAATCGGTCGGCGAGTCCCGCTTCGATAACGAGCGTGTTCTCATTGTCGAACCCCTGACGGTGACCTACGAAGTCTTCTCCGACACCTCACCGTGCTAATCTACCAGGCTCGCGTCTGGTACCGCGGGTGACGACTCTCCCTCGTCCGGACTCTCCGCCGTGCCCTTCACCCACTTCAAACGCTTCCGCATGACCCACGACCTTGCTGATCCGGTGGGCGTGCCGTCGCTGCCGGTCGGCTTCCGCTGGCTCGCGTGGGACGGGTCGCTCGTCGATACGCACGCCGACGTGCTGCGGCGGGCGTTCCACGATTCCCCGGACGCGACACTCTTCCCCAACCTTGGCTCCGAGAGCGGTTGCCGGATGCTCGCGTGGGCAATCCGCGATTGCACGAACTTCTGCACGCAATCGACGTGGCTGATCGCCGGGCCGGACGGGGCCGTCGGGTGCGTGCAGGGGTTGCTCGAAGCCGGCGAGGGCGGAATTCAGAACCTCGCGGTCGTCCCGGAATGTCGCGGGCGAGGGTTCGGGGCCGCATTGGTCCTCCAATCGCTGGCCGGATTTCGGTCCGTCGGCGCGACCACGGCCGACCTGGAGGTGACGGCCGCGAACGGTTCCGCCGTCGCGCTCTACCGCCGGCTGGGGTTCCGCCCGTATAAAGCGGTGTACCGATCCGTCGAAATCCCCGACCGCAGTATGGTCGGCCTCGGCATCTGACGCCCCGCGGAAGGCCCGCCCTTGTCCAATCCCGTTCACACCCACACCTTCCCGAACGGCCTCACCCTGCTCGCCGAGCCGATGGACTTCGTCCGGTCGGCGGCCGTGTACTTCCTCGTGCCGGCCGGGTGCGCCTACGAGAACGCGGAAGACGCCGGGCTGGCGTCGGCCCTGTCCGAGATGCTCTCCCGCGGGGCCGGCGACCGCGACACGGAGGCGCTGATGCTCGCCTTCGACTCGCTCGGCATCGACCACAACGAGGGCCCCGGCCTCTTGAACCTGTTCGCGTCTGGCAGCACCGTGGCCAAGAATGTACCGGCCGCCCTCGAACTGTTCGCCGACGTGCTGCTGCGGCCGCAGTTGCCGAAGGCCGACCTGGCGGCTGTGCAGTCGCAGTTGCTGCAAGACCTGCAAAGCCTGGACGACTCGCCGCAAGAGCAGGTGATGCTCGAACTGCAACGCCGGTACTATCCGAGTCCGCTGAACAAGGACCGCTACGGCACGGAGGAAACGCTGGAGGGGCTGACGGTCCAGAAGCTGCGGACGTTTCACGAGCGGTACTTCCGCCCGAACGGCACCATCGTCTCGGTGGCCGGCAAGATCGACTGGCCGATCTTGAAGAACCAGGTCGAGAAGCTGTTCGGCGGGTGGCCGGTCGGCGAGAAGCACGCGATCACCGTCGATCCGGCCCACAAGCCGACTTCGGTTCACATCGAGAAGGACAAGCAGCAAACGCAGATCACGTTCGCGTTCCCGAGTGTGAGCGTGACCGACCCGTTATACTTCGCGGCGAAGGGAACCGTTGGCGTGCTGTCATCCGGCATGAGCTCGCGGCTGTTCACGGAAGTCCGCGAGAAGCGCGGCCTGTGCTATTCGGTGTACGCTTCGCACGAAGGCATGAAGGACCGCGGCACCATCGTGGGCTACTCCGGCACGCGGCCCGAACGCGCCCAGGAAACGCTCGACGTCATGCTGGCCGAGTTCGACAAACTCCGCGACGGCGTGCAGCAGGACGAGATCGACCGCATGAAGGCCGGTCTAAAGACGAGCCTCATCATGCAGCAAGAATCGACCTCGGCACGGGCGGGGGCCATCGCTCGCGACTGGTACTACCTCAACCGCGTGCGGAGCTTCGACGAAATCCAGCACGAAATCGACAGCCTGACGCCGCAGCGGGTGATGGACTACATAGACGCCTTCCCGTTCCGCGACCCGACGATTGTGACGTTGGGGCCGGCGGAATTGAAACATTAATGGCCACAGATGAACACAGATAAAACTAAAAACAGAATTCGTTTCAAAAGACAAAATGGGTTCGGTCGTTGAAATGAGTTTTGGTTTCATCTGTGTTCATCGGTGGCCAATTTCTTCGAGAGACTTTCCATGCCCTTTCATACGCACCGTTTGCCCAACGGCCTCGAGATCATCGGCGAGACGCTGCCGACATCGCGCTCCGTCGGCGTCGGGTTCTACGTTCGCACCGGCAGCCGCGACGAGGTTGGCCCGGAGAGTGGCGTGTCGCACTTCCTCGAACATATGCTGTTCAAGGGCACGCCGAACCGCTCAGCCCTCGACGTGAACCTGCACTTCGACCGCATCGGCGCGAAGTCGAACGCGTACACCGAGTACGAGACGACGGTGTACTACACGGCCGTACTGCCGGAGTACCTGCCGACGAGCGTGGACATCCTCGCGGACATTCTGCGGCCGAGCTTGCGGACGGAAGACTTCGACACCGAGAAGCAGGTGATCCTGGAAGAAATCGGCATGTACGCCGACATGCCGCCGTTCGACGCGAGCGACAAGGCCCGCAAGATTTACTACGCCGACCACCCGCTGGGCAACAGCATCCTCGGCAGCCCCGAGAGCATCACCGCCCTCACCCGCGACCAGATGCAGGCGTACTTCGACCGCCGGTACGCGGCCGGCAACCTCGTGGTGGCCGCGGCCGGGGCGTTCGACTGGCCCGCCTTCGTGGAACTCGTTACCGCGAAGTGTGGTGGCTGGACCGTCGGCAGTCAGCCGACGACTCGCACGCGGCTGACGCCGGCAACGCCGACGGCCGGTTCGCACGTCATCGTGAAGGAGGGCGTGAGCCAGGAACACGTGATGGTGATGGCCCCCGGCCCGGCCGTCGAAGACCCGATCCGGTACACCGCTGATGTAATGTCCACAATCCTCGGCGACGACACCGGCAGCCGCTTCTACTGGGAACTCACGCACCCCGGCACCGTCGAGGCGTCCGGGTACGGCATCGACACGAACCAGGCCAACGGCACGCTCGGCGGCTACTTCAGCAGCGACCCGGACAACGCGACGGAGAACCTGGCGACCGTTCACAAGATTCTGCGCGACGTGCAGAAGAACGGCGTGACGGCCGAGGAAGTGACGGTCGCCAAGAGCAAGATCGCCTCACGACTGGTGCGGCGCTCCGAACGGCCGATGGGCCGGATGGGAGCCATCGCAAGTGCGTGGATCAACAACCGCGAATTCGACGACATCGACACAGAGTTGGCGCGATACGAAGCCGTCACCGTCGCGGGCATCCGGGACTTACTCGCTCGCTTCCCGATCGACACGCCGACGGTCGTCGCATACGGGCCACTGGCGAAGGTGTGAAGAAGCAGAGGAAGCATGCTTCTTCCTCTGCTTCACCCCGCGATGAGTTCCAGCATTCGTTTATGAATCCCCGGCCACTCCTGGGCCAAGTCCACCGTTGCCACCCGCACGGGGTGGCCGTGCAGGACGTAGTTCAAGTGCAACTCGCGGCCGGTTGTCGGGTAGAGCAACAACCCTTCGAGCGATTGCCCCGGTTGCGGTTCCTGGTTGGTCAGGTACGCAAGCAGTTGGTACAGGTTGGCCGCGTGGACGCTCGGTGTGTCGAAGTGCGAACTCAGCGCCTCGCGGTAGAACTTCGCGTCGATCACCACCTTCCGCGTCGGCGAAGTCAGCGTCACGTCGGTCCGCATCACTGGCAACAAGTCGCGGTCAGCCGGCGAGGCTTCGACCCGCCGCCAACTGAACCGTTCGCTGCCGACCCGCGGGAAGGCCGACTGCTCGCGGCGGTAGAAGTTTCGCACGAAGGCTTCAAACAAGTGGGCCATCTGCCGATCGTCGCGAACGAAGTCGGCGAACAGCACTTCGCCCGGCCGCGGGTCGGGCAGGCGGTTCTCGAACAGCAAGCGGCAGACGCTCAGCAGGACACTGCGGTGGCGTGGCACGGCCGCGAACGCGGCTGGTGACAGGGCGATGTCACTCACGTCGGCGAAGCGGCCGGCTAGTGCCGCACACCGGTCGGCGTGGCCGCGGGTCACGTCGCGGCAGCAGGCGAGCGTGCGGAGCGTGGCCTTCAGCACGCGGTTGCCCGGCGTGTCGTGCGTCAGGTCGTCGGCCACACACACGACCGTCGGCTTCGCGAAGCCGTGCGCCTTCGCGGTGGTGGCGAAGTCGATCCGACCGCGTGGCCGTGGCGATTCTTCGACGCGGGTCGTGTAGTCGCGGTCGGGGCCGCGCTTCAAGAGTTGCTCGGTGCCGCGGATGAGCAAGGCCGCGAAGAAGTCCGGCCGCGCGAGGAACGGCACCGCGGCGAGGCGAGCGTGGTCCCGCGACAGGGGCACGTCCCAGGCATAGCAGAGCAGGTGGTAGACGTTGGCGACCGGGATCACGTCAACCGCAGGTTGCGCACTTCCGCCTCGGCGCGGTCGGGGTCGTCGAACCAGTATTCGCGAAGCAGCGGCGCGACCTCGGATTCGATCACGTCGCGGAACCATGCCTCATCGGCGGTCGTCCCATCGGGCGGGCAGAAGAAGCTGTGCCCGACCTCGAAGCCGGGGCCGAGGGTGGTGGTTTGGCCGCGGATCGACTCGTTCAACCGCGTCAGGGCCGTGACGATGTGCCGGACGAGTTTCGCACTTGCCCCGGCTTGCTCCAACTGCTCGCGGAAGGCGGGCGTGTCGAAGGCCGGCCGCAGGGCGATGAACGCGAACCGCCGCCGCAGGGCGTAATCGACGAGGGCCAGCGAGCGGTCGGCCGTGTTCATCAGGCCGAGGACGTGCAGGTTCGCGGGCACGTAGAAGGTGTCGGCCAGCGATCGCGCGTAGGTCAACGGCATCGCGAAGGTCGGGCCGCGGCGGTCGGCTTCCAGCAGCGAGAAGAGTTCGCCGAAGACCTTGCTGAGGTTCGCCCGGTTGATCTCGTCGATGACGAACAGGTACGCCCGGTCCGGGTCGTCGGCGGCCCGACGGGCGAAGGTGTGGAAGGGGCCATCGCGGAGACGAAAGCCGCCGGCCTCGTCGGGTCGCAGACCCTGCACGAAGTCTTCGTAGGAGTACGACGGGTGAAACTGCACCCAGGCCGACCGACCGGGGTCATCGCCGGCGAGGTCGCGGACGACGCGGGCGGCAACGAACGACTTGCCGACGCCGGGCGGGCCGGTGAGGATGAGGTTCTTCTTGCGGTGTAGGGTGTGCCGGACGTGGTGCCAGGCGTCGGCCGTCAGAAACAGTGCGTCGCGGCTCATCGGAAAAATTGTATTCGGCCGCAACGATCTTGCGGAGTGGGTAAAATCCCGTCAAAGAATTCGAGGAAAAGAGTTGTAGCGGCTGCAGGCGATGGTTAGGATCAGAGAACCTTGGAAACAAGGTCGCCCCTCGCAGTTGGTAACGCGGAAGGAATCGCCGCCCATCGCCAATTTGCCAGACTTTTGCTGCCGCATCGCAACTTGTTTCGGCGGATCTCGCCCCCGTTCCGGTTTTGTTCGGGAAGGAGTAACCCCGATGACCCCGACTTTCGCACTCGAGCGTCTGACCGAAATTCAACACGCGCTGGCCACGAGCAACCAACCCGGCCTCCGCCAACTCATCGCGGTGGAGGCGGACGACACCGTCCATGTGTCCGGGAGCGTGCCGTCGTTCTACTTGAAGGCGATGGCCATCGAAACCATCAAGCAGGCCGCCGGCGACCGCCGTGTATTGCTCAACATTGCCGTCAAGAACTAACGGTCGATGACAGCGGATTTGTAGAGCGGG
>JBBQCQ010000147.1:0-7880 GCA_038318835.1 Gemmatales bacterium
TCGCCTGACAGACCAGGAAGAGGCGGTCCGCAATGCGATCTTCCTGATCCTCAGCACGGCCCCCGGCGAGCGGGTCATGCGGCCGGACTTCGGGTGCGGCATTCACGATCTCGTCTTCCAGCCGAACACAGCGAGCCTGCGGGGGGCCGTCCAAGTCCGCGTGCGGGAAGCCCTGACGCGCTGGGAACAGCGGATCGACCTGCTGGACGTTCGCGTGGAGACCGGCCCCGACGCACCGCACCATCTGGTTGTTCGCATCGACTACCGCGTGCGAACCAACAACGCGATCTTCAATCTGGTCTATCCGTTCTTCCTGAGCGAAGGGGTTAACTAGCCGTGCCACTGGCCGACCACGAACCGAAGCTGGACGACCGCACCTTCGACGACCTGTTGAAGGAGGCCCGGCTGCGCATCCCGCGGTACTGCCCGGAGTGGACCGACTTCAACGAGTCCGACCCCGGCACGGCGATCGTGCAGTTGTTCGCGTGGCTGACGGAGTTGATGCTGTACCGGATGAACCGGGTGCCGGAACTGAACTATCTCAAGTTCCTCGCGCTGCTCAACCTCCAGCCGCGGCCCGCCCGCCCGGCCCGCGCGTTCGTGGCAATGGTGCCGCTCACCGGCGGCACGCCGGCCCCCACGCCCCTGGCCGCCCGGTCGCGGTTCGAGGTCTCGTCCGGCGGCGACGTGTTGTACTTCGAGACGGTGAAGGTGATCGACCTGATCCCGTACCCGCTCGACGCGGTGCAGGCGATCGAGGCAGGCACCGCGACGGACGTGACGGCCGCGAACGACCGCGGCACCGAGTCGTTCCAGCCGTTCGGCTGGGCACCGCAACCGGGGAACGCGCTTTACCTCGGCTTCCAACCGCCGAAGGCCGAGGATTCGGCCCCATCGCGGCCGGCCTTCCCCGACCGCCTCGTGCTGCGGTTTTACGCTCTGCCGGCGACCGCCCGGACGGCCACGCCGGCCGTCGAGATCGCCCCGGCGGCTCCGCCCCAAGTCCTGGTGTGGGAGTATCGGTCGAAGCTCGACCTCCCGGCCGGGCAGAGCGGGGGCACCCCCGACCGCTGGCGGACCCTCGCCGTCCTTGCCGACGACACTGCGGCGCTGACCCGCGAAGGGACGCTCGAACTTCGCGGCCCCGGCGAAGACATCCTGACCACGCAAGAGGGCAAACCGGCGGCCGACGGGCAGCCGCGATTCTGGATTCGCGTGCGCCTGGCCCAGGGCACGTACCCGGTTGACCGGGTGCCGCAGGTGGCGTTCGTCCGTGCCAACGTGGTCGAGGTCGAGAATCTCGTCACCCGAACCGACGAACCGCTCGGCGAGGCAGACGGCTTCCGCCAGGAGTTCCCCCTTCGCCAGAAGCCGGTCGACCGCGACTCGGTGACGATCAATGTCGAACAGGACACCGACGACCTGCCGTGGACCCAGGTCGCGGACTTCCTGTCGTCGAAGGTGAACGACAAGCACTTCACGGTGGACGCAACGACCGGCGTCGTTCGCTTCGGCGACGGCAAGCGGGGGCAAATCCCGCCGCCGGGGAGCCTGGTTGTCGCTCGCAGTTACCGCGCCGGGGGCGGGCGGGCCGGGAACGTGGCGGCGAACGCGATCACGTCCCCGCCGCTGGGCGGTGCGGGCATCGAGAAGGTCACGAACCCGCGGCCGGCGGTCGGCGGCACCGACGAGGAATCGCTCGACGACTTGAAGGCCCGTGCGCCGCAAGCCCTCCGCGGCGACGATCGAGCCGTCACGGCCGAGGACTTCCGCCGCTTCGCCGAGCGGGTGCCCGGCGTCGCCAAGGCGACCACGCTTGAGCGGCGGCACCCCGACTATCCCGACTTCGACATCCCCGGTACGGTGACGGTTGTGGTCGTGCCCGACGACGCGCCGGCGGCGGCGGACCCCGGCCAGCCGTTCCAGCCAGTCCCTCAGCAGGAACTCCTGCAACTGGTCTCTCGCGAACTGGCCAAAGTTCGCACGGTCGGCACAGAAGTGTTCGTCGTCGCCCCGCGGTACCGCGAAATCCGGGTGAAGGTGCGCGTGACCCCTGCCGACGGAGCCAGCCCCGCGCAAATCGTCGAGAATGTCCGACGGGCCGTCGAGGACTTTCTCGCACCCGTTCCCACGCCGAGCCGGAAGCCGGTCGCGGCCCTGCCCGCCCCGGCCGACGCCACCCGCCCGACCACGAACCGCAGCGCCGCCCGGCCGGCGGCAAAGGGGTGGCCGTTCGGAGAGCCGTTCTACCCGTCGCAACTCTACGAGACGGTGCTCAACGCCCGCGACGACACCGGCCGCGACCGCCTGGTGCGAAACGTCACTAGCCTGTCGCTGACCGTGGATGGCCAGGACTGGTCGCTTGCCGACCCCGTGCCGTTCCACCTCCAGCCGGACACCTTGCCGTCGTGCGTGGCGGTCGTGGAAGTCGATCCCGACCTCGGGGGGGGCCGGCGGTGAGCGATCCCACTAGCCCTCGCGTTCTTCGCATCCCGCGACCCGGTGTCCCGGCGTGGGAACCCATCGATGCGAAAACGCCCACCGACGTGGTGGGGAACGAAACCGGTCTTCGCCTCGCGGCCGACCCGGCCGGAGCGTTCGCGCTCACCGCGGCCGATGGTAGCCTCGGCCGGCTGACGCTGCCCCGGAATCTGGCCGTCTGCCCCGATCTTCGTGTCTACCTCCTGGACCCGGCGGCCGGCACGATCTCGGTGTACGACCCGGACCAACCGCGGGCCGACGCGACGCGGCCGTTCGCCCCCATACCGGCCGTGGGCAACCACCCGCTGTCGGGCCGCGAGACGGACAACCCGCGACGATTCGTGCGGGCCACCGCCATCGCCGTGGACGCCGATACGCTGTATGTCGCCGACGGCGGCAGTCGGCGAATCCTCGCGTTCGCCTTGAAATCCTGGGCATTGCGTGCCGTCTGGACTCTCGCGTGGCCAGATTCACCCGCCGACCTCGCGGTTCGGCACGGCCGCCTGTACGTGCTGTCGGGCTACGCCCTGCACGCGATCGACGTGACCTGCCCGAACCCGGTTTTGCTCCATCGTCGGTACAACGGCGGGCCGCCGTGGGATCGGCTGGCCCTCGACCGCCGCGGCTGGCTGTACGTCCTGGAACAGCCCATCCCGGAACTGGCGAACATCGGTCAGAAGTCGGAACTGCTCGTCTTCGATCCGCGGCACGCATTCGAGATCGTGGACCACGTGACGGAAGCCGCTGCGGTCCGCGACCGCTTCCCGCTGCCGGCTCTCTTCAGCGTGCCGGCCGACGCGGGCGAACGGCAGTACGTCGTGCCGGGCTCGCTTATCCGGGCGTGCGACCGGGCGTGGCCGACCCTGCCGCCGGGCGAATCGATCGAGGCTTACCTGACGCGGCCGCTCGCCGCCGGCGGGTTCGTGTTCGACGCACTCGGCCGCCGCGTGCCGCCGGAGCGGGTGCGGTTCCCGCAGTCGCGGTTCTTCCGCACGGGGCAAGGTCCGATCGCCCGGCCGTGGGTCAGCCGCGCACTCGATAGTGGCCTGTTCAACTGTCGATGGGATCGGCTGGTGGTTTCCTTGCAGGAACTGCCGCCCGGCACGCTGGTGGAACTGAGCACCTGGACGGACAACGACCCGACCGCCGACCCGATCGCGGCCGGCGTGCCCGACGAGGCGTGGGCGGTCGGTCTGACGGTAACGGGTCCGCCGGCGGACCCCACGGCGAAGCGGGAGCGCGAGACCGACTTCCCGGTCGACTCGCCGCCCGGTCGGTACTTGTGGGTGCGGGTGCGGCTCCAGAGCGATGGGTTCTCGACGCCCGTACTGAGCGGCCTGGTGGCACACTTCCCGCGGCAATCCTACCTGGAACACCTGCCAGCCGTCTTCTCCGAGGACGAGGCCGGGCGGCGGTTCCTGGAACGCTTTCTCTCGATCTTTCAGGCGGAATGGGACCAACTCGACGAGAGAATCACGAACGCGGCGGAACTGTTCGACCCGAAGGCGGCCCCGGATGGCCAGGTCGATGCACTGGCCGGGTGGCTGGGGGTGGTGTTCGAGAACGGCCTGCCCGTCGCCGCCCGCCGCCGCCTGTTGGCGCGCATGCCCGCGGCGACCTTCGCCCCCCGGCACGCGGATGGCCAACCGGGCGGGGCGCGGCGGGGCACGCCGGCCGCGATCCGCGAGACCGTGGCAGCCGTTCTGGCGGCGGTCGGCGGCGTGGAACCCACGGCGACGGGCTTCCCGCATGTGATCGACGAATACCGTTCTCGCGACTACCGCCTGCTGCCGTCGTGCCGCGACGGCCGCGGGGCGGAGTTGGCGGACGCGAACGAACTCGCTGGCCCAGCCCCCGGCCGACCCCTGTGGGGGCCGCAGACCGTGGGGCGGTTCCAGCTCGGCGTGAGCAGTCGGCTCGAAGAAGACCGCCTGCTGCCGGCCGGGTCGCCGGACCTGGATGTATTCGCGGTTCACGCGCACCGCTTCCGCGTGGTGATCCCGGCCAGTTGGGTGGCGACGCCGCGGGTTGAGGCGTCGATCCGCCGGTCGATTGAAGCCGAGCAACCGGCCCACACGCAATACGAACTGCAGTTGGTCGCGCCCGGCTTCCGGGTGGGCGTGCAGTCGACGCTCGGCGTGGACACGATTCTGGGCGGCGCGGACGCCCGGCCGGCGGCATTGGGCCGCCTGAATGCCGACGCGGTGCTCGCCGCCGGCGAGCGGCCCGAACCGGGCCTCGACCGTGGACTTCGACTCGGGACGGACTCCCCCCGTATGTGATGGCCTGGCCGGCGCCGGTCGGCCGAATTGGGAGACTTTCTCGTGGATGATTACCGCCGGTGCTGCGACCACCCCCCCGCGTCGGACGGCTCGCCGTGCTGTTGTTCTGAGGTACCCGTCGGCGGATCCATCCCGGCCGAGCGGAACCGGTACTTCACCGGAAAGTACATGACCGCGCGGGACTTCACCGCCGAGCAGGCGTACTTCCGGTCGCGCCACACCCTGCACCAGCGGACCCTCCACGGGGCGGGGATCGTCTGCGGCCTGGACGTGGTGCCCCACCCGAACGACGCCTGCGCCCGTGAGGGGCACATCGTCATCACGCCGGGCATCGCGGTGGACTGTTACGGCCGTGAGGTGATCGTCCGCGAGCCGGTCGTGGTGCGACTCGATCAACTCTTCCCGGCCGATTGTGCCTGCGGCGACGAGAAGCAGGCACGGGAGAAGCCAGACGACCCCGATAGCGGACCGAGCGAGCCGCCCTCGGCGCGGAAATGGTTCCTGCTCGGCGTGCGGTACGGGGAAGTGTGTGTCGAACCGGTGCCCGTACTGGCCGACGAGAGCGGTTGCGACCCCCGCACGGCCATGAACCGCATCCGCGACAAGGCGTGCCTGCGGTACCTGGCGTTTGCCGACAAGCCGCCGGCCTGTTGGGGCCGACCCGTGCCGTCGGCCGGGCCGTGCCCGCCGCCGGTCAAGCCCTCGGCGAAGGAGATCCCGAAGTCGCTGGAAGAGGTGCTGAAGCCGCTGTGCAGCGACTGTGGCGACTTCGTCCCGCTGGCCGCGTGCCAGTTCGCGCGTGAGGATGGGAAGGTTTCCGTCCCCACGGACGAGCAGGAGTACATCGACAAGACGGGCCGGCGATACTTGCCCGGCCCGCTCTCGCCGCAGCAGTTGACGCACCTTTGTGGGGTGAACTGGACGCACGGTACAGACACGCCATTGAGCCAGTTGCGAGAGGGCTTGACGAAAGACACCAAGAAGCGGTTCGCCCGCCTCGTCTTTCGGCTCGACCGGCGACTCGACAGGGATGTTCCCCATTCGGAGAAGGACGATCACGAACTCGGATTCTGGAAGCGCATCCTTCAGATTCGTTACCAGAACAGCGAAGGCGAACTGCAGCCGCTGGAATGGCTCGATCGGGCGCGCATCCGCGTGACGCATCACGGGACGCAGATCGAGTACCTGTTCCGCGTTCGGGAATTGCGGCACGAAGTGCAACTCGACAACCCGATCCTCCACGTCTCGCTGGCGTGCGACTTCCTCACCGATTCCTACGGTCGGGCGGTGGACGGCAACCACCTGCTCGGCCGCCTCCCGTCTGGCGATGGCGTCGAGGGCGGCACGTTCGAGAGCTGGTTCCGACTCACTGGCCTGACCCCCGAGAGTGTTCAACATGATGACGACGCAAGTGACGACGGGATCGACTAATGTCGGGATGCCGGAGTTACTCCGCCCGCGGTTCTTCCCCGGCCAGGTGCTGACCGACCAGAACCTCACCGACCTGGTGGCGTGGGTGCAAGCCCGCTTCCGCCTGGAGCAGTTGTGGGCCGGCTGGGGCGTGATCTGCGGCTTCGACCTCGGCGTCCGGCCGAACCGCCGCACACTGACGGCTGGGCCGGGTGTGGCCATCGATGCGACGGGGGCGGCGCTCGTGTTGCGGGCCACCGACCCCGATGACCGCACAACCGTCGATCTGCCGGCGGTCGAAAGCTGGCGACGCTCGACGTGCGGCCTGAACGCGCCGACCACCACGGAGCCTACCTTCTCGGTCGGGCCGTACACGAATGTCTTGCAGAGCCGCTGGGGCGTGTGGGACCTGGTCCTGTGCCCGGTCGCGGCGGACGAATCGGCCGTGCCCGTCGGGTGCGGCACCGGCCGCAAGTGCGAAGGCACCCGCACCCGCGAATCCGCCCGCGTCCAACTTCGCCCCGTGAACTGGGACGACATGCTGCCACCCACTGACCGCGCAACGGCTGAAGCGGACCCGGCCCTCACCTTCTTGACGGCGTTCGGCCTCAAGTTCCCCAACATCTTTGACCTGTCCAACACCCCGACGTGGGAGAGTCCGAAAGAGATCAAGACGTGGCTGGCCGAGTCTTTCGCCAAGGATTCCGCCCCGCTGCGGCAGTTCCCGACCCTGCTCGATTTGCCCGACAGCCGATGGGCGGATCCGGTGCGGGCGGCGGAGATGCTCTTCTGGCTCGCCGATTCCATCCGTCGATCGCAGTCGGCGTGCCCGGAGTCGGCGGTGGCCGCCTGTCCGAGTGCGAACGGCGTCCCGCTCGCCCGCGTGTGGGCCGAGATCAGCGGGAACGCCTACGCGGTCCGGTTCATCGACTCGGCTCCGCCGTATCGGCGGCCGTTCGGCCCCGACCGAGTGAGTCCGCGGGATCCCCGGCCGTACATCGGCCGCGCGTGGCCGGAGGTTCAGACCACCCTCAATCCGCTGGGCGTGACGGTGAAGGATCAACTCTTCGAACTGCCGGCCGATGGCAAGCGGCTGCAAGCGTTGTTCGCGCGGGAATCCGAACTGGGCGAGGATTTGCCACTCGACAAAGACCTGGTCGCCCTGGTGACACCCCGGATGGCGAGCATGCCTCCGGTGCCGCAACCTCTCGCGGGCCGTGTCATCGCGTTCCAGAAGGCGGCCGACGCCAAGCCGATGATCGACCCGACGAAGCTGCCTCTCGCCCTGGGATTCTTCGCGCCGCCGGTGGGCTCGAACCCCGCGGGGGAAGCGGCCAAGTACGATGACGGCACCCAAGCCAAAGTCCCGTTGCCCCCCTCGTTCACTTCAATCCCGGAGGGCGGGCAACTCCAGGTTGCGATCCCACTCGAAGCCTTCGCCCCGTTGGGGTTGCCCAACTTGAAGTTCACCGTTTTCGATGACCTCACGGCTCAAAAGGTCCAGACTCTCGGTTCGCCGGGCAACGAGACCGCGATCCGCTTCACCACGCCCAAGTTGACGGCTCCCCGCGAAGAAATCCGCGTTACCATCGTGGCCACGGTCGCGACCAACCTCGATCGTGCGGTCGCCCTGTCGGCCGTGTTGGGGCAGGCCAACAAACCGCTGCGCGTGATCGCTCAACCGAACCCGGTCGTCGCCGTCTCGTC
>JBBQCQ010000148.1:0-7875 GCA_038318835.1 Gemmatales bacterium
TCGGCCTGCTCCTCGACTTGCTCGCCGGCGGTCTGTCGGGCGGCGAGTGCAGCAACCCCGCCGCGCCGCTGGCCGGCATCGGCAATACGCTCCTGTTCGTGCTCCTGGACCCGGCGATGTTCGGCGGTGCCGAGTGCTTCCTGAAGGCCACGACCGGCCTGACGAACTATGTCCGCGACTGCCCGCGGGCCGAAGGCGTGGACCGGATCA
The DNA here is from genome assembly GCA_038318835.1 of Gemmatales bacterium. Taxonomy (GTDB): domain Bacteria; phylum Planctomycetota; class Planctomycetia; order Gemmatales; family Gemmataceae; genus Limnoglobus. The sequence goes on from JBBQCQ010000148.1 coordinate 211, forward strand.
CGCTCCCCGGCGACCCCGAACGCGAGATGAAACGGACCCGCCTCGTGAGCGGCATCACCATCCCCGATGGGACGTGGCAGCTCTTGGTGAAGGAAGCCGGCCGCCTGAGCGTTCCCATCCCCGAATGACCGACCCACCGACAACGGCCCGACGTATCAGGAATTGGCCGAGGGAACTTGCACGCGCGCCCGATCGCGTGTAAACTAGATTTGGTATTACCTCGTTAGCCCTGATAACAGGTTGGCTTACCATGGCACGTCGATTCCTCACCGCGACCTTCCTGGTCGCATCCGCAGTTCTGGCCGTCGTGGTCGTGGGCTGTTCGCCGGCGGATCAGTCGCCGGCGTGGCCGGCGAAGCCGGGGCTGAAAGTGTTGACCTCGTTCGCCCCGATTCAGTGCTTCGCCCTGAACGTGGCCGGCGACAATGCGACCGTGCAAGTGCTGTTCGCCGACGAGGGGCCGCACCATATCAAGGACAACCCGGCCCACATCAAGCTCTTCGGCGGGGCGGATGTGTTCTTCGCCAACGGCCTCGGCCTCGAAACGGCAAGCGTGAAGACGATCCAGCGTGGCACGAGCAAGAAGGTGCCCGTCGTCTCGCTCGGCGACCTGCTCCCCGAAAACCTGCGGCTCATGGGCGGGTGCGAATGCTGCAAGGACGAGGACGGCAAGGAGGAAGACCACGACCACGAACATGGCGACTTCGATCCGCACGCGTGGCTCGGCATCGACCAGGCCGTGAAGATGGTCGAGGGCATCCGCGACGAACTCCAGCAACGCGACCCGGCCCACGCCGATGGCTACGCCAGCCGGGCCACGGCGTACATCGCGAAGCTGAACAAGCTCAAGGCCGACGGCCAGGCCATGCTAAAGGACAAGTCCGAGAGGCAGTTCATCAGCTTCCACGATTCACTCGCGTACTTCGCCAAGAACTTCGGACTGAAGGCTCCAGAGGTCGTGCAACTCGTGCCCGGCCACGAACCGACGCAGAAGCAACTGACGGCCCTAATTGATCGCTGTCAGAAGAACAAAATTCGCACCATCGCCATCGAGCCGCAGTACGGGTCAGGCACGTCGGCGAAGGCGGTAGCCAACGCCCTGACGGCGAAGGGCCTGACCGATGTGCAGATGATCGTCGTCGACCCGCTCGAAACGACGGCCAACGGCGAGTTCAACGCCGACTGGTACGAGACCAAGATGCGGGCGAATCTGGAAGCCCTGGCGAAGGCGCTCAAGTAATGCCGATCTCTCTGCCCGTTGAAGACACCGGCCCGCCGACGGTCGCCATCCGCAATCTGTGCGTGGCCCGCGGCGGTCGGCCGATTCTCGCCGACCTGTCGTGCGATATCCTCCGCGGCAAAATCACCGCCATCGTCGGCCTGAACGGCTGCGGTAAGTCCACGCTGCTCCGCACGCTCGTCGGTGAGTTCCGGTACACCGGCACGATTCAGTTCGCCTGCGGCGAAGATCACTCCAAGCCGCGGCCCGACCATGTGGGGTACGTTCCCCAACGATTAAGTATCGAGGCGTCGCTGCCGATCACGGTCCGCGACCTGCTCGGCCTCACGCTCCAGCGGTGGCCGATTTTCTTCGGCGTGTCGAAGAGCGTGATCCGCAAGATGACGCCCATGTTGGAACGTGTCGGCGTGCCGCCGCGATTGCTGGATGTGCCCATCGACGGCCTATCGGGCGGGCAACTTCAACGGGTTATGCTAGCCCTCGCGCTCGAGCCGAAACCAGAATTGCTGCTGCTCGACGAACCCTCGGCCGGCATCGACTTCAAGGACCAAGAGAGTTTCAACAGTCTGCTCGCCGAGATCAACGACCGCTCGGGCACGACGATTATCCTCGTGTCCCACGACCTGAACACGCTCAGCCGGTTCGCCGATCGCGTGCTCTGTCTGCGCAACGGGCGGATTATCTCTGAGGGCAAACCAGCCGACGTGCTCACGCCCGAATCGATCGCGAAGACCTTCGGCCCCGTCCTCGCGGCGTTTTAACCCTTTCGCTCGCCGTCGCCGTCCGGTATCGTCAACGCTTCCCTCTCCACATCGAGGAACGCGAATGACGCGATACTATCTGCTGCTTGTCTCCATGCTCTTGCTCGCCAACCGACCCGGCTCGGCCGACCCACCGAAGGTGGAGGCGAAAACTGGCGTCCTGCCCTTGCTCGCGCTGGTGGACGGCAAGCTCGGAGCGGAGATGAAGAGTCTCGTCGAGTTGTACACGCACTTCCACTTGCACCCCGAACTGTCGCTGCAAGAGGTTCAGTCCGCGGCCAGGATCGCAGAGGAACTGAAGTCGCTCGGCTTCACCGTCACCGAGAAGGTCGGCGGCACGGGTGTAGTCGCGGTGTTGAAGAACGGCCCCGGCCCGACCGTACTCGTGCGGGCCGACATGGACGCCCTGCCGGTGACGGAGCAGACCGGCGTGAGCTACGCATCGAAAGTCCGCACCAAGAATCGCGAGGGCATCGACGTGGGCGTGATGCACGCCTGCGGCCACGATATTCACATGACGAACTTGATTGGCACCGCCCGCGTGCTGACGACCCTGAAGGACAAGTGGGCCGGCACGCTCGTCCTCATCGCGCAACCGGCCGAGGAGATCGGCGTCGGCGCGCGGGCGATGCTCGACGATGGCCTGTTCAAGCGGTTCCCGAAGCCCGACTACTGTCTCGCTCTGCACGCCGACGCGCTCGCGAAGATCGGCACGGTCCGGTACAGCGAAGGGCTGGCTCTGGCGAATGTGGACACCGTGGACGTGACCGTCTTCGGTCGCGGTGGGCACGGGGCATCGCCACACACGACCGTCGATCCGATCGTGCTAGCTGCTCGGATCGTTCTCGATTTGCAGACGATCGTGAGCCGCGAAGTGAACCCGACCGACCCGGCCGTGGTGACGGTCGGGTCGATCCACGGCGGCACGAAGCACAACATCATCCCGAATGAAGTGAAGTTGCAGATCACCGTCCGGAGCACGAAGGACACCGTTCGCGATCACGTCTTGAAGGCCATCGACCGCATCTGCAAGGCTGCCGCCGAGGGGGCACGGGCACCTGCCCCGACGGTGAAAGTGAACCTCGATGAGTACACACCATCGACGCTCAACGACGTGGCCCTGACCCGGAAGACGGTCGCGGTGTTCCGCGAAATTCTCGCGGACAAGAACGTGATCGAGCGGCCGCCGATCATGGGCGGCGAGGACTTCGGCCGGTTCGGCCGCGAAGGTGTGCCGATCTTCATGTACTTCCTCGGCACGATCCCCGATGACCGATTCGCGGAATCGCAACGGCCAGCCGGGAAGTCGCTGCCGTCGATGCACTCGGACAGCTACGCACCGGCTCCGGAGCCAAGCCTCCGCACCGGTGTCCGCACCCTGAGCATGGCCGTGCTGAACCTGATGAAGAAGTAATTCGCGAAGGGATGCCCCCGACTTCCGAAGTGCGGAAGTCGGGTTACGGCTTCTTCACCGGCGGCGGGGCGACGGCCGGGGCACCGCCCGGCTTCTTGCCGTTAATCAGGTCGATCGCCTGTGCGGCCAGGTCTTTCAGGCTCTCGTCCTTCGTCGTAGTCTTGATCTTTTCTAACTCCGGGATAGCAGGGCGGGCCACCATCTCCAGGGCCGCGAGGGCGTTCATCGCCTCGACGACGATGACGGCATCGTCGGACTTGAGAGCCTCGATCATAATCGGCACGAACGGCTTAGATCGCTCGTTCAGCAGGCCGAGTGCGCGGAGGGCGGCGATGCGGCCGCCCGCGTCCTCCGCTGGGATGTAGTTCGCGATTTTCTTGATCATCGTCTCGGTCAATTGCGACCCGTCGTAAAGCATCACGAGCACGTTCAGCCAGACTTGAATGGCCTTGTCCTGCTCGTCCTTGAGTTGCTCCGTCACGGCCCGAAAGTATGGCTCGATCACCAGGGGGTAGTCGGCCGGGTTCGGGACGACTGGCGGCCCCATCACCACCAGTGCCTGAACCAACTCGAGGCGAACGGGGACCGACTTTTCGTTCTTGATGCGCTTCGCGACGGCGTCCAGGACCGACTTGGTCGGCGTGGTTTTCTTCTCGTTCGTGCGACCGACCAGACCGAGCGTGTGGGCGACGGCGCGGCGAGTTTCCCACGAGGTGTCGTCCATCGCGTTCACGAGTTCCGGGATGGCGTCGTGGCCATACGCGGCGTAGTTGGCCAGGCCGCGAGCGGAGTGCAGTTTGTAAAGGCTGCCCTGCGGCGACGCATTGAGTGTGATCTTGAGCAGATCGACGAGTTTCTTCCCCTCGTCGGCCGATTCGGCTCCGATAGTGCCGAGGACGATGAGCAAGTTCACCTTCACGCCGGGGTCGTTCTCCCTCCGCACGGCGGTCATGAGCGGCACCATCGCTTCTTTGCGAGCGGATGGGCCGAACTGTGGGATGATCTTCGTCGCCGCCTCTCGCAGTGCCCCGTCCGGAGAATCTTTCAAGTCGGCGAGCCAGGCTTTCAGGTCTTTGCCCCCGACTTGCTTCGGCCATTCGTCGGGCTTGGCGGTGCCGGGAGTCGTGGGGGCGGGAACCGGTTGGCCGTGGCCGACGCCGGTGGAGAGCGTAAGGAGGAGGAGGGCCGTCATCGTGCGCATCGGAAGTCCTCGAAATCGGTAACGTTCAAGATACCAGCCGTGGCGGTGGCGGCACACTCCAACCGCACCGCGGTATCGTTTCAAACCGGCTCGGGCGGCGGGTGTTGGCATGAACTTTCTGGGGGGCGTTCCGCGGCACGGTCCGTTACAATATCGAACGGTGTCCCGGTCCCGGAACAGGTGATCCATGCCAATCAACGCGACCTGCCAACAGTGCGGGGCGACCTTGCCTGTCCCGGACGAATATGCGGGGAAAGCGGTCCGGTGCGGCGGATGCCAGGGCGTCGTGAACGTGCCCGCGGCCGCACAATCGCTCCCGCCGCAGGCTGTGGGTGTGCCGGTGGCACGGGCACGGCCGGTCGCCGTTCCCGTGGCCGCGAAGGAGCGACCAAAGGCGAAGGCCGAGGTGCCGCTACCGAAGGCTCGAAAAGCCCGTGACGACGACGAACCTGAATCCGAAGACGACGACCAACCGAAGGCAAGACCAACCGCGGCACGCCGGCCGATTGCGAAACGGCGACGCGAGTCGATACTCACGCCCACGGCGTTCCAGTGGCTGACCCTCTTCCTTATCTGCGGCGCGGTTGGCCTCGGCGTGCTGGCGTATGCCGCGTGGGGGTCGTCCCGCAGGAACGACGGCACCGCCCTGATTCCGCCAGAGGACAACCCCGCGCCGAACATACCCGAAGCCGCCCGGCCGTTGCCCGCTCTCCCGCAACCGAACCCTGTTGGCCTGGCCCCTCCGGACGACGTTCGCAACGGCGTCGATCCGCAGTTTCGCGGCAATCCGTTCGATCCGAACGCACGACCGAAGGTGCAGAACCTTCAGCCCCCGCGGCTCTTCGACTTGCCGTTCCGGGCAAGCACGAACGCGGTCCTCGCGAAGATGGCGGAGCAGTACGCCGTGACTGCCAGCACCCAATTTGACCCGAACCAGTGGGCGGCCAGCAAGGCGTTCGACAACACGACGGTAACGTCGTGGTACTCGGGTAGCGAGGGGCCGGCGGCCAAGCCGTGGGTGCAAGTGACGTTCACCGAACCCGTCGCCGTGTCTCGGGTCGTGATTCTCGGCAACCGCGACCAGTACGGGAACACTTACACCGTGACCCAGGGGACGATCACTCTGCTGGACCGCGACGACAAAGTGCTCGTGAAGGCAGACCTCCGCGGAGTGGGGGCGAAGAGTGATTTCGATTTCGCTGTCGCGCACCCGCGGGTTCACGCCGTCCGGTTCACGGCGACTGCTTCCAACAATGCGTCGATGTGCGTGGCTGTCGGGGAATTCCAGCTCGAATAACAAGGAGGCCCATCATGGCGATTGAAGTCCAGTGTCCAACGTGCGGTGCCGTGCTGCCCGCCCCCGATGATTTCGCGGGGCAGAAAATCCGCTGCGCCGACTGCGAGGCAATCGTCGATGTGCCCGCCGCGGCCGGGCTGCCGGTGGCGAAGGCGGTGCCGATGCGGGACGAAGACGACGAGGACCGACCGGCCCGCAAGCCGCGGAAGGAATGGGACGACGACCCGGACCGGACCCCCTCGGGCCGGAAGCCGAACGTGTTGACGGGCACGGCCGTGGGCTGGCTGTTGCTCCTCGGCCTGCTCTCGTGCGCGGGCCTGGCCTTGATCGGGATGGCGCTGATTCCGCTGAAGGGCTGACCGGCGGCGTGCAGAATGGATCATTCGGATCGTGATGTCAGGCGATACCCGACGGTACGACTGGCACGATCTCCAACTTCCTCCGGGTGTCCTGCGGTTGCCCGGACAGGGGCTGGTGTTCGTCCAGGCCGATGAGCTTGAGAACCTTCCCGGAACGCTCGAACTCACTTTCCAACTCGTGCAACTTCTCGATCACGCTGTGATCGACGAACCGGGTATGCGACAGATCAATGACGATCTCGCTCCGCCCCTGGGTTTGAGTGAGGATCGCATCCCGCAGGCCGAGCCAGTTGCTGAACACCGCGGCCCGCTTCACGATCAGAATCGCGAGGTCGTCCCCCTCCGGCACGACTTCGATATCCGACTTCAGCATCCCGGTGACCGGGGCACCGTTCCACAGGTGGAAGAGGATTTCGAGGGCGATGCCGACCGCGATCCCGATCAGTAAGTCGGTCGCGAGTGTGGCGATGATCGTGCCGACGAAGATCACGAATTGCTCGCTGCCGACTTTGTACGTCCGCACGAACTCCCGCGGCGACGCGAGGCGGAAGCCGGTGAAGACGAGCATCGCCCCGAGGGCGGCGAGCGGGATGCGGTGGATCAGATTCGGGAAGGCCAGTACGAAGGCGAATAAGCACAGACCGTGGACGAAGTTCGCCGCCCGCGAGCGGGCACCGTTGTCGATGTTCGCCTTGCTACGGACGATCTCGGAAATCATCGGCAATGCCCCGACCGCGGCCGCGAGCGTATTCGCGAGGCCGACGGCGAGCAGGTCGCGGTCGAAACTCGTCTTCCGTCGCCACGGGTCGATCAGTTCGATCGCTTTCGCACTCAGTAGCGATTCGAGGCTGCCAATCAGCGAGAAGAGGAGCAGGAACTTGAGGCCGGTCGCGGTGGCGACGCCGCGGAAGTCGGGCAAGGCGAAGGCCGACTCGGGATGCTTCAACACTTCCGGCATATCGACCAGGAACCGCGGGCCGACTTCGTACACGGCCGGGTGTTCGCTGTCGAAGAAGTGGTTCGGGAAGAGGTAGGTGTGCTGGTGTTCCAGGTCGAACACCAGGCCGAGGGCGATGGCGACCACTAGGACGAGGAGTGGGCCGGGCACCTGTTTGATCGCGTGGAACCGCTTCGCGAGGAACGGCATACCGAACAGGATCAGAAGGCCGAGGACGCCGATGAAGGCGATTTCCGGGTTGATCGTGCGGAGTTTCTGCGGGAACTCGGCGATCAGGGTGAGCGGTCCCGCACCCTTCGTCGGGGTGGTGCCGGTCATTTCGTAGACCTGCTTGGCGATGATGATGATGCCGATGCTCGCCAACATGCCGTGGACGGGCGTGAGGGGGAACAGGTCCACGAGACGGCCCGCACGAATCAGCCCGAGGAGTATCTG
>JBBQCQ010000149.1:0-7872 GCA_038318835.1 Gemmatales bacterium
GCGGGTGAAGAAGTCATCCAGGTCGGCAGCGCAAAGATCGGGCGTGTGCGTCAACAGGTTCGTGTAGGTGGCGCACAACTCGGCGAAGCCCGCCGCGATCAGCCCGACGCGGCGGGCACCGGCTTCGACCGACGGCTTCCACCGCGGCAGGGTCATGGGTGCGAGCGACTGCGCGACGGCCGACCAGAACTCGCGACCGAGGCCGGCGACGAAGTACGCGCCATCGGGCCGCAGGCAGCGTTCGAGTCGCAGGGGTAGCGGATCGGTACCACGGAGGATGTGGGCGATCGCGTACCGCAGCAGGGCCGCCGACCGGCGCATGCGGTCTTCGTGCCACCCGTGCGGCACGGCCTGTTGGTAGAAGTTCACGAGGCGGTCGGCGAAGGCGTGCGGTTCGGTCGTGTCGAGAATTGCGGCATCGAGGACGGGGATCGTCCGAGGTGTGCGTGCCTTCGCCCGAAAGGCCGCGAGCAACGGCGACAACGGCAGCGACGAATCTTTCGCACGCACGACGGCCATGAACCAGTCCAATGGGAACGAACCAGACAACGAGATTAAGGGATTGTAATGAAGAAGTGGGAACTGGAATTCGAGAAAAGATCGAGAGAAGGCAAAGTGTCCCGCCGCAGACTGCCTCAGTGTCGCCCAGTCACCAAAACTGCCATACGGCGGGACAACGTGAAGTTACCGCGCGTTCCCGAATCGGACAAGAAGCCGTGTGGGATTTTCCGCCAAATTCACATTACGTGCAAAATTCCCCGACACTCACGACGCCAGGGCGAGATAGAGGCGGGCCAGGTGGTGCCAACCGCTCGATTCCGGCAGTTGCTCGGCCGCCGTTTTGAGATGGCCGAGGGCTTCGACCTTTTGCCCGTTCGCCAGGGCGGCCATGCCGAGGTTGAACGCGGCCACCGGGCTGTCGGACAGCTTCCAGGCTGCCACGGCGGCGGCACGCTGGCCTTGCTGCCAGAGCAGGGCGGCCTGCTCGTTTTGCACCAACTGGGCGGCCGCATTGTCGGTGGCCAGCGATTCCGCTTGCGTCAGCAGACGTTCGGCTTCCGCGAAGTGGCTACCCGCACGGGCGGCCGAGGCTTGCAGGATCGCATTCGCGAGCGGAGATTTCGCCGAAGTCGCAGTCCAGCCACGACTTTCGTCGGACTGCTTCGGCTTCTTCTCCGGGGAAAGCAGTGCATTCACGTCGCGGACTTGCTGTGGGAAGTGGCCGAGGGCCAACGGCAGGAAGTCGGCCGAGGCCGTCCGCGAGTGGGCCGACCATTCGCCGGGCAGAGCCGTGGGGAAGTCCTTGACGCCAAAGAACTTGGCGGCGGCGGTCGCTTCCGTCCAGGTGGACCGGGCGTCAGCCGTGAAGCCGGCCATGACCTCGTGCGGTTCCACGCCAGCTTCCGCGTCCGGGGCCACGGAGCGGGCCAGGAAGCGAGCGGTGAGGGTCGCGAGGGAAGGCTGGGCAATCTTGGGGAGCAACGAAGTCATGAGGAAATCCCGAAAGCCGTTAGGTTGCATTCTTACCGGGGGAATGCCGAACCGCCGAGAGCTTGCGCGAATGTTGTTATCTTTTGAATCTCTTTTTTAGGTGCCCTTGTCCCCTTCGCCCCCTTCACGCTACCATCGCGGCCGCATGGACGAGCCGCCTAACCCTGGTTTTCGCACGCAGCCGGTCTGGCTGTTGTGCGTCGTTGCGCTGGTCGTCGGGCAACTCGGCCTGACGGACCAACTGTTCGGCGGTCGCGAGGGCGTGCGCGATGCCCGGCCCATCGTGGCCGGGCGGCACCCCCTGCACTTCTATCACGGTCTACTCGGAGCCGAGACATTCCGGCAGCGCGTGTCCACCGCCTGCTTCGATCCGAATTTCCAGGCCGGCTACCCGAAGACGCCGGTCTTCGATGGCGGCTGTCGGCCCGCCGAGTTGGTGTTGTACCTCGGCGGCGAACAGGCCGGGCCGGCGGCGTACAAGTATGGGCTGTTCTTCGCCAGCCTCGCGATTCCGCTGATCTACATCCTTGCCGCCCGCGGGCTGGGGCTGTCAGCCCCAGCCGCGTGCCTGGCCGGGGCATTCGGCTGCGGCGTCTGGTGGTCGCCAGCGGTGCGGGGCATTCTCGATAACGGCCACCTTGACTTCTTGCTGGCCGGGCACGCGGCCCTCGTGTATGTGTCGTGGCTGTCTCGATACCACTGGGACCCCAGCGTGACGGCCTGGGTCGTTCTCGCCCTCACGTCGGTGGCCGGGTGGTACGGCCACCCGGTCGTGTGGCTCGGCCTGGCCCCGGTCTTCGGCATCTACTACCTCGCTGTCGCCCCCCGGCACGGCCTCGCATGGCACCTCGGCCTATACGGAGTCGTACTCTTCGGCCTCGCGCTCAACCTCTGGTGGCTGTTCGACTGGGGGAAGTTCTGGTGGCTGCGGCAGCCGTCGGTGGATGACGTGGCCCCGATGCCGACGTGGGATGTGCTCGTCGATTCGCTGTCAGGGCATGCCCGCCTGTTCGGCCCCGCCCCGTTCGGCTGGCCGCTCGCGCTGGCCGGCCTGTTCGGCTGCCTTGTGCTGGCCCGCCAGAAACACCGCAGTGCGCCCGTGGTGGTATTGCTGACGGCAGCGATCGGGTTCCTCGTCGCCCGCCTCGGCCAGGTCTGGCCACCGATGACGAATGGTGAAGCCGATCGCGCGTCGGCCCTCGTCGTGGGACTTTCCGCGTTGCCGGCGGCCGGGTGGCTGGCCTTCTGGGCGAAGCGGGCCGGGCTGACGCGGGTCGTGGTGATCGCGGCGGTCGGCGTCGTGATCGCGGCCGGATGGGGCGGCACCTGGACGGAACCGCTCCGCTACCAACTCGGCATTCAGTCCCAACCGATCGCGCTCGGGCTGTCGGCCGATCAGGCCGCACTTGTGCAGGATTTGCAACTGCGGACGACCGCCGAGGCCCGCATTCTCTTCGAGGAAACGCCGACCGGGCAGCCGGGGTGGAACTGGACGGCCCTCTTGCCGTGGCTGACAAACCGCTCATACATCGGCGGCCTCGACCCGGACGCGAAGTTCGAGCATGCCTTCTGCCGGCTGCGCGGCGACACGCTCAACGGCCGCCGGCTGACCGACTGGACCGATGTGGAACTGGAAGAGTTCTGCCGCCGGTACAACATCGGCTGGGTGGTCACGCGGTCGGCCTCGGCCCGCGACCGCTGGCGACGGGTGCCGTTCGCCAAGGAGGTGCAGCAATACCGCGACGGCGGCGACGTGCGGCTGTTCGAGTTGAACCGCCTGAAGTCGTTCATCCTGACCGGGCAGGCGACGATGTCGCAGGCCGACCGCCGCAAGATCGTGCTGACCGACGTGGTGCCCGTAGACGCCCCGCACCCCGACGGCGGCCCGATCCCGGCGAAGGTGATCGTGCTGAGCCTGCACTACCAGGCCGGCCTGCGGGCCAGCCCCGGCGTACTTATGGTGGAGCGCGACCCGGACCCCTCCGACCCGATCCCGATGGTGCGCCTGCGGCTGATCGGACCGCAGTCGCGGATCGTGCTATCGTGGGAGAACCCATAAGATATGTCGCGCGCGGGGGCTTTGCGGAGCGGACGATGACCGAAGCGGAGTGGCTGACGGCGACCGATCCGATGCTCATGCTGGAGTTCATCAAGGACAAAGTGAGCGATCGGAAATTGCGACTGCTTGGAGTTGCCATTGCCCGCGCGTCTTGGGGCCGTTTATTGGACGAGCGGAGCCGCCTCGCAATCGAACAAACTGAGCGGTTCGCGGATTGGTTGATTGGTGACGCGGCTCTCGAATTCGCCGCAAACGGTGCGTGGGATGTGCGGGATGAGTTATTCGATGCCGGTCCAGAATTCCACGATGACAGGCTTTGGCTTGCGGAGTCTGTTGGCCTAACTGCATCAGTGTACGAATGGAGCAACACGTTCCATCAGCCAGGTCCGTTTGAGGGCGGCTACCCTTTCCGACTCCCCTCGATTATCCACTGTGAACGCATGCTAGATATTTTCGGCAACCCCTTCCGCCCCATCGCCGTCGATCCTTGCTGGCTCACATCCACCGCCGTCGCCCTCGCACAAGGCATCTACACCGACCGCGCCTTCGACCGGTTGCCGATCCTCGCCGACGCGCTGCAAGACGCCGGGTGCGAGGACGCCGACATTCTGAGCCACTGCCGTGGCGACGGGCCGCACGTCCGCGGGTGCTGGGTCGTCGATCTTGTTCTCGGCAAGCAATGACTGATCCGCTGCACGCGCTCGTCGCGCTCCACTCCGCCGAGCCTCCGGGTCGCGGCTAAACGGTGGTCATTCCCCTTCGGGTTCCTATCATTTACCGTTCACCGCCGTCCGGCACACAACGCGACTGGTGCGTCATCATCGGTGATGGAACGCAGGTCGGCCGGACGCCACACTCATCACAGGAGGGGGCACTCATGGCCCTCGGACTCATCGGCCTCAAGGTCGGCATGACGCAAGTTTTCACCGAGAAGGGCGACGCCGAACCCGTCACCGTGCTCGAACTCGGCCCGTGCCGGGTGCTGCAAATCAAGGACAAGGACCCGAAGAAGGACGGCTACTCGGCCGTGCAACTCGGCTTCAAGGACAAGCCGCGGAAGAACGCCCGGCGGTCGGAGCAAGGGCACGTCGCCGCCGGCCTGAAGTCGAAGCGGAAGGACGCCCGCCTGAAGGGCGGCGTGGTCTTGCCACCGAAGGCCGACTGCGAACCGCAGCGGTACGTCCGCGAGTTCCGCGTCGAATCGACCGACAAGAAGGTCGGCGACGTGGTAAGCGTGGCGGAAGTGTTCAAGGACGTGAAGGCCGTGGACGTGATCGGCACGACGAAGGGCCGCGGGTACCAGGGCGTGATGAAGCGGCACAACTTCCACGGTCTGCCGGCCGCTCACGGGGCGAAGAAGGTCCACCGTCAAGCCGGTTCGACCTCGTCGCTGGCCAGCAACCGGGGTACCGGCCGTCCGAAGAAAGGCCTCAAGCGGGCCGGCCAGTACGGCAACACCCGCGTCACGATCCGCAACCTGAAGATCATCAAGATCGACGTGGAGAACAACCTGCTGCTGGTCCGAGGTGCCATCCCCGGCTTCAACGGGAATGTCATCATGGTCCGCCCGACGAACAAGAAGTAGACACCCGCCCGAATGAGCCGCCCTTTCAGGGCAGTGGTGTCGAGTGGCGGTCAGCCCAGGTCGGAGTCGCGAAGCGACGGAGGCCTGGGTACCAACCGCCACCCGACACCATCGCCCTGAAAGGGCGGCTCACTTGCATCACTTCGCCGGCGTGAACGACTTCAACTCCGTCACCACTTTGCCGTCTTTCTCCTTGCGGATCAGTCCAACGCCGTCGGCGTACCACCGTAGGTCGGTCAGGCGTTCCGAGATATGCTCGACCGGCAGGGCGAGGAACTCGCCGGCCGGCGTCTTGATCTTCTTCGCATCGCCGACCTTGTGCCGGATCGTCCAGGCTTCACTGTCCTTCCACTGGTGCTCGGTCGTCCACTCGTCGCCTGACCGCACCGACAACTTCATGATGACCGCCGCCTTCTCGGCCACCGAGGTTTCGGTCCGCAGCGAGAAGACCTGCCCGCCCGTCACCCGAAAGACCCGCTCGGCGGTGGGCGGCCGTACCTTCTCCCCCTTGTAGGTGATGGTGAACACGCGGCCGTTCTCCTCCTCCGTCACGGCCATGACTTCGGTCGTCTTCACATCGTCGTCCTCGATGTACTCCCACTTGTGGCCGACCGCGAGCGGGAAGTAGTCGGCCTTCTTCGCCCCTTTCGGCACCGGCGCGGGGCGGGCGGTGGCCCCGATGGCCGCGACAACGTACAGGGTGAACAAGATCAGTCGCATCATGTCGCGTTCCCCACGGAGAGCGAGTTCAACGTACCCGGCCGGTCGATAGCAGACAACGACGAACCGCCGGCGCATTCGCAACAATGGCTCTCGCCGTCTTTCGCGCGGCTGCCTACATCTACCCACCCATCCACAGGTTCGCCGCCTTATTCTTTGGCGGCAGCCCGCGTGGTCTCCTTCTCTCTCGGAGTGATCGCATGACATCCGCCGTCCGGCGACGCGCTATTCTGCTCTTCGCGCTGTCCGCCCTCTTGTTCTCCCCCGGGGCCGCCGTCGCGAGTGAAGCCTCGCTCGTGCTGCCCAACCTGGACGACCCGAACATCGCCTCGTTCGTCGGCGGGTTCACCGGCAAAACGCTCCTCTACAGCGGCCTCGTTATCTCGGTTGTCGGTCTACTGTTCGGGTTGATGATCTACTCGCAACTCAAGAACCTGCCCGTCCACAAGTCGATGCTCGAAGTGAGCGAACTGATCTACGAGACGTGCAAAACGTATCTCTTCACGCAGGGCAAGTTCCTGTTCTTGCTCTGGCTGTTCATCGGCAGCATCATCGGCGTCTACTTCGGCTATCTCGCCGAGTTCAAGACCGCGGATGGCACCATCACCCACGGTTTCCCGGCCGACCGCATCGCCATCATCCTCGCGTTCAGCGTCGTCGGCATCCTCGGCAGCTACGGCGTAGCCTGGTTCGGCATCCGCGTGAACACCTTCGCCAACAGCCGTACCGCCTTCGCCTCGCTCACCGGCAAAGCGTATCCGTGCTACGCCATCCCGCTGAAGGCCGGCATCAGCATCGGCATGCTGCTCATCTCGGTCGAACTGCTGCTCATGCTCATCATCCTCATGTTCATCCCCGGCGAACTGGCCGGGCCGTGCTTCATCGGCTTTGCTATCGGCGAGTCGCTCGGTGCTGCGGCTCTGCGTGTGGCCGGCGGCATCTTCACCAAGATCGCCGACATCGGGGCCGACCTGATGAAGATCGTCTTCAAGATCAAGGAGGACGACGCCCGCAACCCCGGCGTGATCGCCGACTGCACCGGCGACAACGCCGGCGATAGCGTCGGCCCGAGCGCCGACGGCTTCGAGACCTACGGCGTCACGGGCGTCGCGCTCATCACGTTCATCCTGCTGGCCGTGCCCTCGCAGACGGTGCAGGTGCAACTGCTTGTCTGGATTTTCATGATGCGGGTGATGATGGTGATCGCGTCCGGCGTGTCGTACTTCATCAACGAAGCCCTCGCGAAGGCGAAGTATCAGGACAAGCGAGACTTCAACTACGAGGCTCCGCTCACGTTCCTCGTCTGGCTGACCTCCCTCGTGTCGGTGGTCGCGACCTACGCCGTGAGTTATGTGCTGATCCCGGTCGTGTTCAAGGACGACACCATCTGGTGGAAACTGTCCACCATCATCACGTGCGGCACACTCGCCGGGGCGATCATCCCGGAACTGGTGAAGGTGTTCACGTCCACCGAGTCGAAGCACGTCCGCGAAGTGGTCACGTCGTCCAAGCAGGGCGGGGCATCGCTGAACATCCTCTCCGGCCTGGTGGCCGGGAACTACAGCGCGTACTGGATCGGGATCGTCCTCGTCTTGCTGATGTCCGTCTCCTACGTCCTCAGCATGACCCTGCCGATCGGCCTGTTGATTCCGCAGTCGGCGGCGGTCTTCGCCTTCGGCCTCGTGGCGTTCGGCTTCCTCGGTATGGGGCCGGTGACGATCGCCGTGGACAGCTACGGCCCCGTGACGGACAACGCCCAGAGCGTGTACGAGTTGTCCACCATCGAGGAGATTCCGAACATCAAGGAGGAGATTCAGCGAGACTACGGCTTCGCGGCCGACTTTGTCGTGGCGAAGGACAACCTGGAGAAGAACGACGGGGCCGGCAACACGTTCAAGGCGACCGCCAAGCCGGTGCTCATCGGCACGGCCGTGGTCGGCGCGACGACGATGATCTTCAGCATCGTCATGAGCCTGACCAACGGCTTGACGACCGACCTGGGCAAACTGTCCATCCT
>JBBQCQ010000150.1:0-7843 GCA_038318835.1 Gemmatales bacterium
GGCAACAACGGCGGCGACGGCTTCGTGATCGCCCGCCACCTCGACAACCACGGCTGGCCAGTCACGCTGTTCGTCGCCGAGGGATACCTACCGCCCGACGCGGAAACGAATTTCGAGATCGTGACCAAGATGGGCCTGCCACTGCACCCGGTCGCGGAGTGGCAGCCTTCGGCGGGGTGGATCGTGGACGCCCTCTTCGGCACCGGCCTGAGCCGCGGCCTCGGCAAGCCCTTCGATGTCATCGTGAACGCGATCGTGGCGAGTGGCCAGCCCGTGCTCGCGGTGGACATTCCGTCCGGCCTCGACAGCGACACCGGCGACCCGCTCGGCCCCACGGTTAAGGCCACGCATACGGCTACGTTCGTCGCCCCAAAGCTCGGCTTCCACAACCCGGCCTCTCGAGCGTGGACCGGCGAAGTTCACGTCATCGACATCGGTGCGCCGCGGAAGTTGGTGGACGAATACCGGAGGTAGTGCATGGACGCCCTCGCCTTTCTGGACAAAGCCGCGAAGTCGAAACGCCTGCCGGTGTACGTGCTGCTCGGCGACGAGGACTTTCTCAAGCGGCACTGTCGCGATGCGATTCTGTCGCTGGTCCTCGGCGACGCCGACCACGACCTGGCAGTGTCGCCGTTTGCCGGGGACAAGCTCGAATTCTCGGCCGTTCGCAACGAACTCGACACGCTGCCGTTCATCGGCCCCGCCCGCGTCGTCGTCGTCGATCCGGCCGATCTGTTCGTGTCAAACTGCCGCGAATCGCTGGAAAAATACGTCGCCAACCCGAGCAAGGTCGGCGTGCTGATACTCGACGTAAAGACCTTCCCGGAGACGACGCGGCTGGCGAAGGCGTTGCCCGACGGGGCGAAGATCGTGTGCAAGTCGCCGTATCCGAACAAGCTGCCGGGGTGGTGCGTCGGCTGGGCGAAGGCTCAATTCAAAAAGAAGATCGACGCCGACGCGGCCGAGTTTCTGGTGGACCTCGTCGGCCCGCAGATGGGGTTACTCGCGCAGGAACTCGAAAAGCTGAGCGTGGCTGCCGGCGACAAGCCGAGCATCACAGCCGAGTTGGTCGATTCACTGGTCGGCCGCAGCCGGGCGGCCAACGTCTTCCACATCCTCGACGCCATCGGCGACGCGAAGCCGGACGTGGCCCTGCGGTTGCTCTCGGAGCTTTTCGAGGAAGGCGACGACCCCCTCGCGGTGATGGGGGCAATGACGAGCCAACTGCGGAAACTCGCGTCCGTCGGCCGGCAACACAAGGAGGGACTTTCGCTCGGCGTGGCGATGGACGCGGCGAATGTACAGAAGTGGCCGGAGGCCCGGCAGAAGTTCGAGCGACAGATCAAGCACCTGGGTCGCCGCCGGCTGGACAAGCTGACGGACTGGCTGGTCGAGATCAACCTCGGCCTGAAGGGCGGTTGCCACCTCCCGAACCGCGTACAAGTCGAACGCCTGGTGGTGCGACTGGCCCGACCGCGGGAGTAGATACAAGAGGAGTTTGGCCGCAGATTCACGCAGAAAACGCAGCTCAGAAAGAAATTCGATTTTTCGTTTTGTCCGAATCTGCGTTTTTCTGCGTAAATCTGCGGCCAACTGCTTTCTACACGATCACGCCGCGGCGTTCGCGTTTCTCGCTTGCGGCCAATTTCCACCACGCCCCCGCCAGAAACAGCACGGTGAAGCCGAGGACGGCGGCGACGCTCGGCAGCGTGTCGAGAAAATCGCGGCCCTGCCACGTTGCTCCTTCGAGGCCACGCATGGCCCAGGTCGTCGGCAGCGACAGCGACACGTCGCGGAGCCAGCCCGGTAGCAGGAACGTCGGCACCCACAGTCCGCCGAGCATCGACAGGCCGAGGATGGCCAGCACACTGACACTGCGAGCACGCGACTCGGTGCCGCCGATGGCCGCGACGAGCAAACCGACGGCGGCCGCGAACAGGCAGACGGCGACGGCCATGATGCCGAACGCCACGACCGACGGGCCGACGGTGACGCCGAAGGCGAGGTAGCCAAACGCGAACGTCACGAGGGCTTGCAATAACGCGAGGCCGGCTGTCGCGACCACCTTGCCGAGCAGCAACGCCATGAACGGCACCGGCCCCGCTCGCAGTCGCTGCCCCACGCCGCGACGGCGTTCGCGGAGCAACAGCAGGCCGCTCTCCATGCCCCAGAAGAGCAGATACTGAATCGTCATCCCGCAGAAGCTGTGCGAGTACGCGTTGAACCGCGTCTCCGGCCCTCCGACCGCGACGGCCTTCGTCTCGAACGGCGGCCGCACGGCGAACGGGCCGAACCGCTCGGCCGCGTATCGCTTCATGACGACTTCCGTCACCACGCCCTCGGCCCACTGGGCTTCCATCGTGCAGAGCGGGTGGTGATAAATCTCCAGCGTCGGTCGGCCGGCGAACGAATCGAATGCTGACAGGATCACCGCTACGCTGGGCCGGCGTTCCTCCAGCAATCGGTCGGCTTGGTTTCGCGAAACGATTCGAGCTTCGACCCGCGGGCACGCTTCCAGGTCGGCGGCGACCTGCCGTGCGAACGGCGAGTCTCCCGCCACGATCAAGAGCGGCAACCTCATTTGCGCGTCGGCGGGCGAGGGGCGGTCGAAGATGAGGCCGAAGGCCGATGCGAGCAGGATGGGTACGGTGAACGCCAGCACGGCCGCCCGCCGGTCGGCCCAGAACAGCCGCCAGTCTTTGCCGGCGAGCGTCAGGATGAGGGACAGGTACGTCATGCGGCCTTCGCCTTCGGTTCCAGTCGGCCAGCCGGTGTGCGGAAGGCGTCGAGTTGCACGCCCTCGCTCAGCACGATGGCCAGTGCCCGGCCGAGGTCGTTGCTGCCCCACGCCGAAAGCCGCATGCGGCGGCCGGTGATTTCGAGTTCGATGCCGGGATCGAGCCGCTGACGGACACGCCGTTCGACGAACTTCGGTAGTGGCTCGCCGAGCCGACCGAAGAGAACCGCCCGACCGGTCGGCTTCGCTCGCAGCAGTTCGCCCGGTGGCCCGTCGGCAATGAGCCGGCCACGGTCGAGGATGGCGACGCGGTCGCAGCCTTGCTCGGCCTCGTCGAGGTGGTGCGTTGTCAGCAAAATCGCGTGGCCGTCGTCGCGGAGTTTGTGCAGGTCGGCGAAGAGGGCATCGCGGCTGGCCGGGTCGAGGGCCGCCGTCGGCTCGTCGAGCAACAGCACCGGGGGGTCGGGAAGGAGGGCGACGGCGATGCTCAGGCGTTGTTTCATGCCCCCGGAGAAGGTGCGGACGCGGGCCGTCGCGCGGTCGATGAGCTTCGCCCGCGCCAGCCCGCGGCACACGGCCGCGTCGAGTTCAAAGCCGCGGAGGCCGTACAGGCGAGCGAAGAATTCGAGGTTCTGCACAGCCGTGAGTTCGTCGTACAGGTCGGCATCCTGCGGCACATAACCGACGCGACGAGCGTACCGCTGCGGGTCGGCCGTTCGCGTTCGACCATCGACTTCGACCGTACCAGCCACCGGATCGAGGAGGCCGGCGGCAACGCGGAGCGTGGTGCTCTTGCCGGAGCCGTTCGGCCCAATCAGCGCGAGGACCTCTCCGCGGTGGACGGTCAGCGACAGGCCGTCGATAGCCCGCACGGCCGCGTAGTGCGCGGTGACGTTCTCCAGGCGAATCGCCACGGGCAGGGGCATGACAGCATCACCCTCGGAAGGAGGATGAGGAATACCCCGAATGAGGAGGCGGGGCAAGCCGAAGTGAAAAGTACAACGCCACTACCTACCGACGATGTAATTCGAGATACCCTTCGGGCGGAGCATGATGTTGATGACTTCCACACCCACGCCGAAGGCCATCGCGAAGTACACGTAGGCCTTGTCGATGTGCTGGCCCATCCCCTCGGCGACGAGCAGGACGCCGATGAGAATGAGGAAGCTGAGGGCTAGCACCTTGATCGTCGGGTACTTGTCTACGAAGTTCGACAGTGGGCCGGAGAACCAGAGCATCACGAGCATGGCCAGGACCATGGCGGTAATCATCACCCACAGCGTATCGACCATGCCGACGGCCGTGATGACCGAGTCGAGCGAGAAGACGATGTCGATGATCGCGATCTGCACGATGATCTTGGCGAAACTCGTCGCCGGCCCCGCCTTCTGCGGCTGGCCGCTGGCGTGTGCCCGCGACTCGCTCAGTTTCTCGTGCATTTCCATCACGCTCTTCACGATGAGGAAAGCACCGCCGACCAGCAGGATGATGTCCCGCCACGACACGTCGCGGGCATCGGCCGCGAGGCCGGGGATGGGCAGCGTGAACATCGGCTTCGTCAGGCCGAGAAGCCAAGAGAGCGAAAACAGCAGGGCGATCCGCGTGCCGAGGGCCGCGAACAGGCCGAGCTTCCTCGCCCGTGGTTGCTGTTCCTTCGGCAATCGCCCGACAATGATCGCGAGGAAAATGATGTTGTCCACGCCGAGAACGATCTCCATGAGCGCCAGCGTCACGAGGCCGATGAGCGCGCCGGTCAGCGACAGGTGAGGGGCCGTCCGCCGGACTTCCAGCATACGGAGGTCGGCCGCCTTCAGCGTCTCGACCTGGCCGTCGTCCGTCGTCAGGGTCAGCCCGTCCACGGCCAGGACGCCATAGAGGTGGTGCCGACTCAGGAGTTCGATACTCAGCCGCGTTTTGCCGGCTTCGGTCACGAAGTAGATCGTCTTCACCTTGTCGAGCGCCAGGTCGAGGCGGCCGTAGTCGGTGGTGATCGGCAGGACCGGGGGCACGCGGCCGTCGATCGAAAGGTCGGCCGCGTTCTCGAGGGTTACGGTCGTCCCGGTCGGCGGCGTGGCGGGTGGTTCGGCCCCGACACCCTGCGCCCGAGCCAGGTCGACGAGCACCCATCCGGCGAGTAGCAGGCCACCGAGCAAATAGGCGAGCGGGCGGAACCGGGGCATGATGCGGCCTCCTGGAGCGGGAGCGAATTGAGCATCTATACGGGTAGTTCGGCCCGCGTCACCCCCGATTTTCAGCGAGTGTCAGGTGCCTCACGAGGTTGGGCCGACCGGGAACGACAACGGGGAATGGGAGACGACACACCCGCGATGAACGGCGAGCCGAGCACCGTCAGGTGCCGCGTAAATATCGTTGCCATTCACCCGGCACCTCACGGTGCTCGGTTCGCCGAAGATTACTTCGCCAGCACCGCCGGTTTGATCGACCACGCTTGCCGCTTCGCGAGTTCCATCATCGCCGGGGCGCGGAAGTCGGGCGGGAAGATCACCCAGCCCCACAACCGCGGGTTGTCGTCCACGACATACTTCGCGCACGCCAACGTCGTCGGCGATAGCTCGATCTGCTCCGGCACGTCCTTGCCGTTGGCGACTGCCGTCACGACGCGGGCGAGCGCCGCAAGGTAGGCTTCTGGCGGCACGCCCACGCTGCCCAGCCACACCGTACCCGGCACGCGACCCTGAGTGCGCAAGTAGTCGGCCACATCGGCGGCCGTGCGTATGAACTGGCTCGCGTCAGTCGTCACGGCCTTCGGCATCGCCGGCGGTGCGATCGTCGGGCCGAACGGCGTCGGGCCGAGGGTCACGGCCTTCGGTGCCTTCTCGACGAGGTACGAGTTCAGCAACTGAAGGACTTCGCTCGGGGCCAGCGTGTAGTCGCCGTGCGTCTGGAAGTTGATCTCATCGCCAACAGCGGAAGCGACGGCCTTGATGTCCTGCTTCTCGAACGAACGGCCGGAGGCCGCGTCGCGGTAGACCTTCTCATATGCCTGGCTGGCGGTGATAAACTTCACGTCGGGGAACCGCTTCATGAAGCGTATCCAGCCGAAGAACGACTCGTAAGCGAGGCGGGTTTCGGCCTCAGTCTTCGCGAGCGGCAGTTGCCATTTCTCCCGCGGCGGGTTGGCCCCCTTGCTGAAGTTGGCCCCGTCCCAGAACTGATTGTGCACGAATTCGCACGGGTGGTAGTACGTGCTGACGATGCCGCCGCCCTCGGCCAGCAGTTGCGTGCGAGCCGCGACGAATTTCTCCTGGGCCGTCGCCAGGTCTTTCTCGCCGCCGAGATCGGTGCGGAGGGTGTGCGTGAGGTGGTAGAGCGTGAGCACACCGCCGAAGTAGTGCGGCTTGCCGTCCAGGCCGACGTGCCGGCCGGAGTCGAGGTATACCGGTGTTTTCCACTTCCGCAGCGCCCCGAACGACTGCGGCCCCCACGAACTGCCGGGTTGGCCGTAGCACGTCGGCGACTGGCCGAAGAGTCGCTTTACGTCGTTGTACCCGGCTTTTTCGCGGCGGTCGAACTCAGCCACACCTTCGTCCCAGCCGAGCGGCGCGAGGTACTGTGCCGGCGACGGTGGCACGCTGTGGAAGTTCGAGTGGTAGCCGATCTCGTGCTTCTTGAGGGCGTCGATCACGTCCTGGCGGCCCCGCTTCTCCAGCGTGCGGGCCTTCTCGCCGACGATCTTGAAGGTGGCCGGCACGTTCTCCTTCGTCAGCCACACGGCCAGCTTCATCGCTGCGTCGTCGCTGGCCGGGAGTACGTAATCCTCGGTGTCGAACCAGAGCACGACGTACACCGTCTGGGCCGACGCTCCGCCCGACAGGGCGAGCGAAACCATCAGGGCGAACAGGAGTCGCAGCATCGGATGCCTCCAAGTGGGTGCGGCTCATTGTAATCGAGCGGGTGGTTCTTGCCGGCCGGCGGAAGGAATTACAACCGCGAGGATTCGTCCGCGGTGGTCCTCTTTGCCGGACTGTTACAGCTTCGCTCTCGGCGACCCGGCCGACGAGTTTCGGGGCGACGACAACCGATTGGCCGCGAACGTGCGTAGTGATGTGCGGCCCCACCCACGGACCGGAGGTTGCCCATGAAGACCGACGACATCCAAACCCTGCTCGCGGCCGAACTGGCCCACATTCCGAACCTGCCGTGCGAGCATCAGTCCGACCTTCGCGATGCGTACCGCCATCGCCGCGAGCGGTACCCGGCCCGGCCGCGGGGTCGCGTACTCGAAGACGCGATTGCGGCCGTCGAGCAATCGTGCTCCGACCGCCCCGTATTGTTCTTCGATGCCGAGTTCTTCGCAACGCGACTGCGCACGACCTACCACCTGGATGGCAACGGTGCAGCCTCACTCGCCTGACGGCACGCGAGCGGGGAAGCCTACAATGGGCTACCATGCCGGCCGACCCGCTCATTCTGACCCTGCACCTCGATGCCGCGACGTTCGGCGTTCTCGATACGCTTCGGCAGACCCACTTTCCGCCGAGTCGGAACCTGGTGCCGGCCCACATCACGCTGTTTCACGACCTGCCCAGCGACGAAGACATCGCGGGCGAACTGGCGGCGGTGTGCAGCGAGACCGCAGACTTCGCGGTGTCGTTCCCGAAGGTGCGATTCCTCGGCCGTGGCGTGGCCGTCGAGGTCGCGTCGCCGGAACTCGTTCGTGTGCGGGCACGATTGGCGGACGTGTGGGGGCGATGGTTGACGCCGCAGGACCGCCAACCGTACCGGCCGCACGTCACCGTGCAGAACAAGGTGACGGCAGCCGAGGCACGGACCTTGTACGCGAACCTGTCGGCCACGTGGTCGCCGTTCGACGGCCGTGGCACGGGGTTGCAACTCTGGCACTACCGCGGCGGCCCGTGGGAGTCGGCGGGCGACTTCGCGTTCCCATGACCGACTCAATCCGCATGGCAAATCCACCCGCGGTTGTCGGCGGTCGCCGAAGTTCGCAGAATGGCCCCTCTCGTACAATCTTGGCGAGCCGAGCACCGTCCGGTGCCGGGTGTCTGACGTTTCCACGCCTCCGGCCCCGGACGGTGCTCGGCTCGCCTTCACCGAGACCCCCACGAGTATGCCCGGCCCGACACG
>JBBQCQ010000151.1:0-7744 GCA_038318835.1 Gemmatales bacterium
TAAGAATCAGCACCGCGATGGCGGTTTGATATGCCGCCCCGTTGTGTTGTTCCATGCGTTCGAGCCATTCACCCGTCGCACGTTGGCGATTGATGAGCGTATCTTTCATGCGGCCGTAATAGTCTTCCCACTTCTTGCCACCAATCTGATGGAAGGCATGAGCGGCGTAGTAATGGCCGTACCAGTAGTGTTGCCGGTCGTTCTCTTCTTTTTCCAGATACCCAACCGCCGCGTTGATCTGCTTCGCTTCGTACTCACCACCGAGTTGGAGGACGCACACCCCGGCCGCCGTGCGGGCATAGCCCGCGCCGCCGGAGTACGGCATGTACTTGTAGCCGCCGGTCCGGTTGTCGTGGCACTTGTCGATGTACTTCAACGCGTTCTTGATTGTGCTATCCGGTACGTGCAGGCCGCTATCCTTCGCCCCGCGGAGGGCCATCACCTGCATGATCGTCACGGAAATATCCGCGGCCGTCGGGGCCGGGTCGTACCGCCAGCCGCCCTCGGAGTTTTGCGACTTCAAGATGAGATCGACGGCCTTCTTCAGCACCTTCTTGACTTCCTCATCCCCGGTCATGCCATAGACCTGCGTGAGGGCGAGTGTCGCCATGCCGTGGCAGTACATGTTGCCGGCACCCTTACCCGCGAGATAGCCGTTATCCTGCGCCTCGGAGAGCAGTTGCCGGACAGCCTTCGACACTTCCGGGGCGTACAGGCCCTGGTTGGGCACGTGGCCGTTGGCCATGAACGCGAGCAGTGCGAACGACGTGATGGCCGGGTTTCCCCATTTGCCGTCGCGGTCCTGGTGGTCTTTCAACCACGCGAGAGCCTTGTCGATCGACTTTTTCGTCGCGTCGTCGATCTTCACCTTCTCTTCCGCGCGGGCGAACGCGGAGAAGAAGGACAGGCAAACAAGAGCCGTCAGGAAGAACCGTGTCATAGCGTGAACCTGTTTGCGGGGCAAATCTTCGGAAGTCGGCCCTCTCGGTCGATTACGGCTTCTTATCGTCGGGCTTCGGCGCGGGCGTCTTGGCCTGGGGCTTGGCCGCGTTCTTGATGTTGATGTTGTACTGCTTCAATTTCTCGCGGTATTCGGCAGGGAAGCCGGCTTCGGCGTTCTGCTGAACCTTGTCGCGTTCCTTCTTCTGCAAGTTGATGAACGTCCCGTCGCCGTCCTTGTTCTGGCCGCTTGGCGTGGCGTTCTTCATCTTGTCGTCCGGGCCGGTGCGGTCGCCTTCGCCGCGGCTCTGGTTGTTCTCCTCCTTGCCCGGCTGTTGGCCGGGTTTGCCCGGCTGCTGTCCTGGCTTACCCGGTTGACCGGGCTGGCCTGGTTGCCCGGGCGGCATCCCAGCTTCACCCGGTTGGCCGGGCGGCATTCCAGGTTGCGCCTGGGCCTGCATCGGCTGACCGGGTTGGGCCGGCTGTTGGCCGGCCGCCTGGGCGGCCGCGTTCAGTGCCTGAAGGGCTTCGCCGAGTTGCTGGGCGGCTTGCTGTTGCGACTGCCCGGCGTTCATCGGCTCGCCCTGGCCGAGTTGTTGGCCAGCCTCGTTGAGTTTCTGCGCGGCCTCGGTAAGTTGCTGTTGCACGGCCATCGGCGCGACGGCTTGTGCCTGGTTCAACGCCGCCTGTGCGGCCTGGTTGGCCTGGGCCGACTGCGCCAGAGCTTCGGTCGCATCCTTGAGTTGCTGTTGAGCCTTCGCAAGTTGGGCATTGTTCTTCGGCTCCCCCTCACCCGGCATGGGTTGGCCTTCACCCTTCATCGGCGAACCCTCGCCTTTCATCGGCTGCCCTTCCCCCTTCATGGGCATGGGTTGTCCCTCGCCCTTCATCGGCATCGGCTGCCCTTCGCCTTTCATGGGCATCGGTTGCCCCTCGCCCTTCATCGGTTCGCCTTTCGCGGCCTCGTTCAACTTCTCGATGGCGGCTTGCTGTTCCTGCACGGCCTTCGGGATGTCGCCCTTCTCCAGTGCCTTCGCGGCTTCCTCGGCGTTTTTCGCCGCCTCGGGCTGGTTCATCTTCTTCGCCTGTTCGGCGATCTGCTTCTGCTGCTCGGCCAAGTTCTTGGCCGCGGCGTCCATTGGCTTTTGCAGTTGTTCGGCGGCTTTGTTCGCCTGCTCAGCGGCCTTGTTCGCCTGTTCGATGGCCTTCGCGAGTTGCTGGGCCGCGTCCATCGGGCTGACCTGATTCGGCTGAAGGGCCGCCTGATCGGCGATCTCCTTCGCCTTCAGCTCCTCGGCCTTCTTGTCGAGCGCGGCCTTCGCCTCGTCGAGCTTCTTGGCGGCGTCGGCCCCCTTCTCGGCGGCGGGCGTGGGCATGTTCTTTTGCAGGTCGGCCTTCGCGTCTTGCATCTTCTGGGCACTTTGCTCGATCTTCTCGGCCGCCTCGGGGGCGGCGTCCTTCACGTCCTTCGCCACGTCCTTCGTCGGCGGAGTCAGCTCGTCTTGCTTCTTCGCGAGCTGTTCGCTCTTGTCCTTGTTCGCGTCTGGGTTGGCCTTCGCCTCCTCGGCGATCTTCTTTTCTTGTTTCGAGAGTTCTTCGAGCTTCTTCTGGGCTTCATCGATCTTGGCCAGATCGTCGCGACGTTTCTCGATCTCCCTCGCCTTGTCGTCGAGTGCCTTCTTCGCGGCTTCGAGGGCTTTCAGAGTTTCGTCCTGCTTCGGCTGAGCGGCCGTCTTGTCCTTGGCTGCCAGGTCGTCGGCCGCCTTCTTGGCCTCGTCGGCGGCCTTGTCGAGGGCTTGCTTCGCCTCTGCCTTGTCGGGCAGCGGCAGGTTCTTCAACTCGTCGGCCTTCTTGGAAATCTCCTTTTGGGCGTCGGCCACCTTCTTCAACTCCTCCGGCTTCTTCTCGGCCTTCGTGTCCGCTTGCACTTTCTTCTGTTCTTGAATCAGCTTCTCGACCATCTCGGCGGCCTTCTTGGTGGCCGCGAGGGCGTCGGACTTTTCCTTCTCGGCCGCGTTAATTTGCTTGTCGAGTTCGTCGCGGGTCTCCTTCAGGCGTTCGGCCGCGTTCTCTTCTGCGGGGACGGCCTTTTCCGGGTCCTGGTTCTGACGAAGTTCGTCTTGTGCCCGCTTCATCTCCGACTCGGCCGGCGTCAGTTTGGCGGCGGCTTCCTTCGACAGGTCTTCAAGAGCCTTGCGAATCTCGCGCGTCTCGAATTCTAGTTTCGCCTGCTGGTCGGCGAGGCGGTGCGTCTCGACCTTCTTCGGGTCCGGGGCGTATTTCTCCATCCGGTCGGGCTGCCGCTTCTGCTCCTCGGGCTTCTTGGCAATCTCCGTTTCAGCCTTCAACGCCTGCTCAGCCTGGATAGCCTTCTCGACCTTGTCGCGGGCTTCCTTCAAGGCCGTGATCTTGTCCCGCGGGGTGCGGAGAGCGACGGCGAGAACCTGGAGTTCCTTCGACACCCGCAGTTGCCGGTCGGCCGCCCCGGGGAACTGCCCGGCGTTCAGGTCCTTCGAGGCGATCTGCATATCGGCGATCAACTGACCACCCTTGCCGAAGGCGTCGGACTTGTTGAGCCGTTCCTTTTGCTCGGGCGTCAGCGTGGCCTTGAGGACGCTGAGTTGCTTGATAATGCTGGTCAATTCGTTGCCCAGGTCGCCCTGGCTGTCGGCCAGTTCTTCGCGGTCATCCCGGGCGATGCCGCGGCCACCGCGGGCAGCGACGGGCTTGAAGTTCTCGGTCTGAAGCGATTTCAGGTGCATCGCGTGCTGGTCTTTAGACAGCTTCTCGACGCGGATCGCCGCCTGATCGAGTGACTTGAGGATGTCGAGCATGTTCATCATACTGCGGAGCGTCGTGAGCACGGTGCGGTGCTTCTGGTATGCTTCGCGTTGTTCGGCCGTGGCCGTCGCGTCGTCGGGGGCCTTCATGGCGGCGTCCAGGTGCTTCAGCACGGCCTGCACTTGATCTTCGCTGAGGCTCTTGAGAGTCGTTGCGACCTCGTCGAGCATCTTTTGCTCGGTCCCGGCGTCGAGCTTCTGATAGCGCATCACGCGGAGGGTCGTGCTGATTCGCCGGGCCGTTTGTTCGATTTCGGCCGCGACCTTCTTCTGCTGCTCCTTCTGAGCAGCGGGGCCGGCGGCGTCCGGGGCGGCGAATGCGGATGCGCCGAAACCGGCGAGAAGGGTAGAAAGTGCGAGACGACGAATCGACATGTCGAACGCTCCAGTCAGAGTCGCGGGCGGAGAGGAAGCCCGGCGGGAATATCCTAGTATCGGTTCAAACACGGCGGGACGCAATCGAGAAACTGAGTTAAGGGCGTCGGAATGGGTTATTTGGGCCGCCCGCTCCACCGGCCGGCGGGACGGTGTCGCGGCCGAAAACCCCGCGTTGCCGTTCTTCCAGTTGGCGGAGTCGCTCGCGGCTCTGGTCCCGTTGGCGGTTCCAGTCTTCCAGTTGTGCGAGTGTCACCACGGCCTTGATTCGCGATTCCGACCGACCGGCCGGCCGCTTCGGGTCGGGGTTGCGGTCGTACACGGCAACGTGAAATTCAACACGGTCGCCGACCATGAGTTTCGATTCCTGTCCCTTTTCGATTTTTTTCAGGGCCGCCGTCTCGAAGTTGTACCGTCCGCCGGCCTCCAGACCGGGGGGGACGGTTTCCAGGTCGGGCGACGGCACGCGGTAGAACTCGACCTGCCCGTACTCGCCGGAATTCTCGAACACGCCCAGTTGCGGCAGGAACCGCCCCACTTTCGCCGGGTCGCCGACCGTCGGCGTAAGCGGCAGCGGCGTCCACGATTCGGTATCGTTGACGCGATACAGAATGAACGCTCGGTCGAGGCCGAGGGGGGAGCGGGCGGTGTACCCGATTTGCACGCGGCCGCCGAGGACGAGCGGCATACCGTTGACCTCGTAATCGTCGATCGGCCCGCTGTCGCGGGGGTCTTTCAAGACTTCCGCAAGCAGGTTCACGCGGGGGGGGTCGTCCGGAGCGACGCCGATGCCCCGCCGCGGCGGGTTGAGGTTCGCGAAGTCGTTCTCGTCGATCGCATGGACGCGATAGGCGACGACGTTCGCGGGCAGTTCGGCCGTCAGGCTGGCGGTCGTGCGGTCGGCGTCGAGAGTCATCGGCAGCGGATCGCCGATCGGTTCTTCCGCCCCGGCGGCTGTTCGCTTGAGCATCACCACGGTCGCACTTTTTACCGGCTTCGTGATCGCCGCCTCAATGCGGACACCGCAACCGACCAGGGCCGTCACTTCGCCCTGTTGCTGCTCCACCTCGTACCGTCGTTTCCCCTCGGGGTCAACGTAGAGTGGCAGTCGCAGCCACGCGCGAACGTCTTTCACCACTGGCCGCGGCTCGAACCGGGCGGCCCCCGGCGACCGTGTGCGACCGTCGTGCAGCCGGGCTTGAAACATGAATGGCACCGATGCCGGCGGGTAGTCGGCCACGAACCGGGCTGTCGAATCGTCGATCCGCTCGGCGAATCGCAGGTCGTAATGCTCGACCGGCTGCCCCTCGGGCGTCACGCTGACGGTGCCGACGGAATTCTCGGTGAACTTGCCCGACACGCGGAACGCCAGCCGCACGGAATCGCCGCTCGGCCACACGTCGGCGGGTTGATCGCCCTCGACCACGGGTTGCTTCGGCTCCCACGCGATGGCCACCGAGCGGGGAATCTCGACGCCGGGCACAAAGGCCTGACGGGCAAGTAGCGCGAGGACGAGCTTCGGGTTGAACGCGAACAGCCCCGCGACCACGGCCACGAGTGGCACGAGCAGGTACAGGGCTTGCTTGAGGCGGTGCGTTTCGGTGAGCTTTCGCAAGTCGTGGCGGGCCGACAACTCACCGGCTTCGCGGGTCACGTCGGCGAGGAGTTGCGGCGACATGCCGTGGGTCTTCGCAGTCGGCCGATTCAGTTGCAGCGCCGTCACGAGGCGGTGGCCGAACTCCGGGTGGGCGACCTCGGCCCGGCCGGCGAGAACGTCGAGCGACGGCACCCGCAGGCGGAACAAGAAGCCGACGACCGCGACCGCGAACACGGCGAGCAGCCCGAAGGCCATCGCCCCGCGGAGGAGCATCGGCGTATCGCGGTAGCGGTCCACCAGCCAGTCCACCAAGCACGCAGTCGCCAGCGCCGCAAGGACGACGGCGGCAACGCGGGATAGCCCCCACGCGAGGCGGCAGAACCGCTCGCGGGCCTGCCATCGTTTCAGTTGTCGGACCAGTTGTTCCATGATCGTCAACTCAGGCTGTTGAATTTTCGGACGATCCACTCGAGCGAGAACAGGCCAATCACCAGGAACAAGGCCCACTTGTTCCAGAGCAGCACCTCGTCCCGGCGGGAGTACGGCACGCTCTTGGCCTTCACCTCGGCCGGCAACTGCGCCAGGTCTTCCTCGCGGTAGAACTTGCCGCCGGTGGCCTCGGCCAGTTTCTGCAGTTGCTCCTCGGCCAGTCCGCCCTGTGCGAGTTCGTGGTCGGTCGGCAGGGCCACGCGATACTCGAGCGAGGCCGGGTCGCTGCCGTTATCCACCCGCAGGGCGAACCGGCCGGTGCGGTTGAACGGGATCGTCGCCACGTATTCGCCGGGCACGCCGGGCAGAGCCTTCAAATCGACTGGGATGCTCCGGTCCTTGTCGTCCGGCCCGGCATCGAGGCGTTCGAGGCGGGCTTCCAGCCGGTCGGTCGTCAGCGGCCGCAGGTCGGCGTTGAACAGGCGCGCGTAGATTTGCCCGGTCTTGCCGAGCAACGGGTCGGGCGTGTCGAGCGACAACTGCGTCAGCTTCGTGCCCGTCGTCCGCGGCACGCCGGCGATATAGACCGCCTGGCTCCAGAATCGCGAGAAGTATTTGTCCCCCTCGTTAAACCGCCACCGCCACGTCTCGTCGAACCCGACCCAGAGACTGTACCCCTTGCCGTAGTAGTGTGAGGCGACCAGTGGCGACAGTTTCCCGTCGGTCGTCTGAGCCTTCGGGTGAACGAGGTATGTTTCCGCCGCGGGCTTCAGTTTCGTCACCGGGTAGTGCCAGAAGACCTCGGTCAGTGTTTTCCAAACCTTGAGGTTCTCGATCGGGTCGTCGTCGAGCGAGAGCAGCGTCGCGCGGAGGCCGGTAGGCGTGAGTTCCGGGCGGTACGACTCGGACCGGGTGCCCGTGTCGAGGACGAATTTCTGCGATTGAATTTCGACCGGCAGCACGTCGGCACGAGGCGTGCCGACGAACGACGCTGTGCCGCCGTTGCGGCCGGCCATGTGGATGAAGCCGCCGCCCTCGGCCACGAACTCGCGGATCATCACCTGCTGGTCGGGGTTGAAGTACCCGGCCGGCACGTCGCCGAGGATGAGCAGGTCGAAGGCGAACAGTTCCGGCCGCGTGGCCGGGAAGGTCGGCAGGAACGGCTCGCCGGACTTCATCGCGCGCGGGTCGCCATCGGTGAGGATGAACGACGCCGTCACGCGGCGGTCCCGTAAAAGTGACCGCTGGAGGTACTTGAAGTCCCACCGCGGTATCGCGTCCACCACCAGCACCTTCACCTTGAGGTCGGTGACCCGCACCGTCTTCGTGATTTCATCCGAGACGGTCTCGGCCCCCGCGAGGACGCGGACGCTGGTGGTGAGTTCCTGCTTCCCGGTGAGTGCGTCCCGCTGCTGCGGCACGAACGAGAGGACTTCCTTCAGGTCCTCGCCTTCCTTCGCGTCCACAGTCTTGCGGGCGACCTCCTGCCCGTTGAGCTTCAGGATCATCTCGACCGTGCCGTCCTTGAAGCCCTTCAGCCGGTACCGCACCGGCACGGCGACCG
>JBBQCQ010000152.1:0-7712 GCA_038318835.1 Gemmatales bacterium
CGGGGCCGGCGGGTATCCAAGGCACATGTTGTGCAAGGACGATTTGTCGAACCGGGATCGTCCCGCCTAGAATGCACCAACTGTTCGCGATTCCTTCCGAGAAGGGTGAACCCCCCATGCGATGGCTCACCGCGATCCCGATCTACAACGAAGCCAGGAGCGTCCGCGACGTGCTGGCTCAGGTCCGTGCGTACGCACCGGAAATCCTGGTCGTCGATGACGGCTCGACCGACGACACCGCGAAGTTGCTCGGCCAGGAACCGGGCATCCATCGCATTACCCACCCGCGAAACCGCGGCTATGGGGCGGCGCTCGAAAGTTCCTTCGACTACGCCTGCACGCACGGGTACGACGTGCTCGTGACGATGGATTGCGACGGCCAGCACCAGCCGGACCGCATCCCCGTGCTTCTCGAACAGATGGTCGGCGGCGTGGACATCGTCTCTGGCAGCCGGTACCTTCGCGACTTCCGCACCGATACGCCGGCCCCGTCCGACCGGCGGTACATCAACGCCACCATCACTCGCGAACTGAACGAGCGGTTCGGCCTGAACATCACCGACGCCTTCTGCGGGTTCAAGGCGTATCGGCTCAACGCTCTCCGCCAGTTCCGCGTGACGGAATCGGGCTGGGGGATGCCGCTGCAAGTCTGGGTGCAAGCCGCGAAGGCCGGGATGAAGGTCGCCGAGATCGCCGTGCCCCGGCTCTACCTCGATCCGTCGCGGGCGTTCGGCGGCGTGCTGAATGACCCGACCGAACGGCTGGCCTACTACCGGACGGTGATCGATGCGGCTGACCACGAGTGCGAGGCGCAGGTCGGCTGTTGTTCGGAGACGGCGTGAGTGTCTCGCATCGGCGACTGCGAACCCCAGCCCACGACCGCGAGGTGCTGGCCGACCCGGTGTTCGCGGAAGTTCCCGCCCTTGTCGAACACAATCGCCAACTTCTCGATACCGCCCGCGTGTCGCTCGACGGCATCCCGCTGTGCGAGCTACGCAAACTTGCCCGGCGGGAAATTCTCGGCACCGACGATTCGCAACCTCTCATCGTGACGGGCCATCAGCCGGAAGCGTTCCACCCCGGCGTCTGGGTCAAGAACTTTGCTGCGTGCGGACTTGCTCAACGGCTCGGCGGGCGGTCGCTCAACCTCACCGTCGATAACGACACGGTCAAGTCGGCCGACTTGAAACTGCCGACCTGGAGCGACTGGGAACCGAACCACGTTCGCACGGCAACCGTGCCCCTCACGCCCGTCCGCGGCGATCAAATTTGGGAATCGCTCACGCCCGTCGACGAGGCCGCGTTTCGGGCGGTGCCGGATCGCATCGCGGAACTAACCCGCAACTGGCCGTTCGAGCCGATCCTGCCGCACGCCTGGTCGCGAGTGACCGGCAGCACGCTCGGCGAGCGATTCACGACGGCTCGCCGGTCCTTCGAGCATGCCTGGGGATGCGACAACGGCGAGATGGCTATCAGCCGCCTTTGCCGCACGCAAGCGTTTCAGCACTTCGCTCGCCACTTGCTCCGCGACCGCCACTCATTCCGCACGACGTACAACGCGGCCGTCCGCGGCTATCGCGTGCTCCACGGATTGCGCAGCCACACGCACCCGGTGCCCGACCTGGCGGAGAACGAAACACCCTTCTGGGCCGTGACCGGCCGGCAGCGCGAGCGAGCGACCGACACCACGCCGCCCGAACACCTGCGGCCACGGGCACTCACGCTGACGCTGTTCGCGCGGCTGTGCGTCGGCGACTTTTTCCTGCACGGCATCGGCGGCGGCAAGTACGACGAAGTGACCGACCAGATCATCCGCGATTACTTCGACCTCGAACCGCCGGCGTTCCAGGTCGTCTCGGCGACTCTGTTCCTGCCGCTGCCGCACTTCGCCGCGACGGCCGACGATGTGGAGCGGCAATCGCAGTTGGTGCGCGACTACCACTGGAACCCGCATCGCCACCTGCCGGCCGAGATGGCCGCGGCCCATGCCCGACTGCGGGCCGCTTCGCCGACCGACCACGCCGGCCGGCGGAAACAGTTCCGCGACTTCCGCACGCTCAGCGAAAGCCTGCGGCCGCGGGTGCAAGTTCAACAGGCAGAAGCCGAGGCGAAGTTGAAGGGACTGGAAGCCGAACGGACCGCAAACCACATTCTGCAACGACGGGACTACTCGTGGCTCTTGTACCCGGAGGCAACGTTGCGGCCGTTCCTGCAAGACATGCAGTCGCGGGCCGCGTCACACCATCGTTTCTGAGTAGTTGATGCTGGGCTTTTTATCCGCGAAGAACTCGGCGATGAGCCGTCGCGATTCGGCCGACCCGGCGAGCCGAAAGAAACCCTCGGCCTCGCGGGCCAGGGCGTGTTCGAGCGGCAACTCGGCCCCGGCGACCATGGTGCCGATTGCCTCGCGGACGGCCTTCGAGATTTCCCCACTGTGCACCGCCCGGTAGGCGGCCCGCGTGGCGGCCGGTATCCACTCCTGCTTCTGCCGCCGGGCGGCTTGCCAGCCCCAATTCTCGATGCCCATCACCTGGATCGCCGACGGGAGGAGCATGTCCGAATCGATCGGGCCGATGCCGAGTTCGATTTCCGCGGCCTGAATCGCCGTGAGTTTCTTTCCCGTGGTGAGCAGGTCGGCCGCGGTGGGCAGGCCGACAATTCGCGGCAGTCGTTGGGTGCCGCCCCAACCGGGGATCAGGCCGAACTTCGTCTCGGGCAGCCCCACCTCGACGGTGCGACTCATGCCGAGCAGGAGAATGTCGCACGCCATCGCCACTTCCAGACCGCCACCGAGGGCCGGGCCGTCGATAATCGCACACGTGGGGAACGGTACCGCTTCTAGCTTCAGGAGCACCTGCCGGCCGAGGTCGATGACGGTCTTCACTCGTGGGTCGTTGGGCACGGCGTCGCCGAGCAGTTTCAGGTCGGCCCCGGCGATGAACCCCTCCGCCTTGCCGCTCTTGAGGATGAGGCCGCGGATGTCGGTCTGGCGTTCGAGCAGGAGCAACGCCTTCTCGAATTCTTGCCAAACGGCGAGGGTGAGCAGGTTCGTGGACCGACCGACGGCGTCGAACGTGATTGTCGCGAAGCGATCCTCGCGGATCTTCAAGCGAAGGGAGGATTCGGCCATATCACGTCCTTGTCCGAAGGTTCCGCATCACCAGCCGACAACGAGAACGCGGCCCGACTTCTCGGTGATTCGCCATCCGCCGTTGGCCCGTGCGACCGACTTTGGGCGGAACTGTCGGGCCAACTCAGCCGCCCGCTTCAACTCAACCGCATCACCGACGACGCCGGATAGTTCGGGGAGGTTATCGTCCATCTTCCCCACCGGCAGCAGCACACCACGGGCATCGACCATCCGCGGCGAAGGCGTGCCATCGACGATCGTCGTCACCCGCAATACTGGTTCGCGAAACACGACCGTGAGCACGTAGCGGCGGTCGATCGTGGTGTATCCGCCTTGCACGGATTCGACCGACGGGTGCTTCGCCAGTGCAGAGCGAAGGCGTTCCGTCGCGGCCGGGTTGTAGCTGTTGAATGTGTCCGGCAGGTCGCTGAGGTAGCGGACTTCGGCGAGGAAAGCATCGCGTTCGATCCACGGCGGCACGTCGAAGTCGAGGGCCGACAAGGGCAGCGTGAACCGCTCGCGGTATTCGATAGCCGTGGCGGCGGAGAGGCCGACGCCGACGACGCCGGCCACGGTAAGCACGCACACGGTTGCGGCCACGCCGGCGCGTGTGGGGAACCGCCACCGCGGGGCGGCGGGTGGGGGTTTCGGCTTCGGCTTCGCGGCTTTCCGGGCCATCGCAATCGTTACCACACGTAGAGTTCGCGTTCCAGGGTCACGCCCGTCTTCTCGCGGACACGGTCCCGGACGTAGTCGATCAACCCCAGAATATCACGTGCCGTCGTGCCGGGGTGGGCGACGGCGTAATTTCCGTTCCGCTCGCTGACCTCGGCCCCGCCGATCCGGTGTTTGGCGAGGCCCATGCGGTCCAGAAGTTGGGCGGCCGATCCGCCCGGCGGGTTGCGGAACATTCGCACACCGGTCTGGAAGCTGAGCGGCTCGGCTGCCTGCCGTTGCACCCACATCCGCCGCATCCGCCGCAGCAGGCTATCCGGCGACTCGCGTTCGAGGCCGAATTCCACCCACAAAATCACCGGCTCGTCGAGGTCGCTGGCGTGGTCGGTGAAGCCGAGTTCGTCGCGGCTGCGAATCTGTTGGACGCCGTCGTCGGTCAGCACGGCGACCCGCTTGACGCACGAGCCGATCTCGCCGGAGCGGTCGCCGACGTTGCACCGGACGCTGCCGCCGACGCTGCCGCGGATGCCGACGAGCGTTTCGAGGCCGCCGAGACCGTCCTTTATGGTGTGGGCGATCAGGTCGAAGAGTTGCGCACCGCCGCCGGCCTTCACCGTGGTGCCGGTCGTTTCGATTTTGGAGAAGTCGCCGCCCTGCAACCGGATGACGGCCCCCGGAATCGGCTCCTCGCGGACGAGCAGGTTGTATCCGCCGCCGAGCATCCGCAGCGGCACCTGATTCGTTTTGCAGAACTTCAGCACGGCCGCGAGTTCCGTCGGCGTCCGTGGCTGCACGAGGTAGTCGGCCACGCCGCCGATGCGGAGGTGCGTGTACGCGGCCAGCGGCTCACGCTTCTTGGTGATTTCCGGGAACGATTCCACAAGCGACATTCGGCACACTCCGGGGGTCACTGTGATGATAGCAACACCCGCCGCGGGAAGAGAAGAGTCTCGCGCAAAGCCGCGAAGACGCCAAGAAGCCGAGAGAGGAAAACCCGAAGAGACTTCAGAAAAAGTGTATTTCCTCTTTCCTCTCTTCTTGGCGTCTTCGCGGCTTTGCGTGAGACTCTTCTACTTCGTGGCTATTTCCCGATGCAGAACAAATGCTGCTCGCCGCGGATAAAAATCTCGCCATCCGAGAAGGCCGGCGAGGTGAAGCACTTCTCGCCGAGTGTGTTCTTCGCGAGTAGCTCGAAGGTGTCGGCCGCTTTCAGCACGTAGGTCGAGCCGCTGTCGTCGGTGACGTAGATCCGCCCTTCGGCCGCGACCGTGGAGCCGCTGAAGTGTTTACCGAGGCGTTCCTTCCAGTTCAGCTTGCCGGTCGTTGCTTCCCAGCAGGTGCCGATGCCATCGTCGGCGACGACGAAGAAATGCCCGCCGGCCGCGACCGGTGACGGCACGTACCCGCCCTCCTTCTTCTTCGACCATGCCACGTGCGTCTTCGTCACGTTGCCATTCCCGTCCGGGCGAATCGCCATCACCCAGTATTCGGGGAAGCCGGCCGTGAGGAACAGCAGCCCGTCGGACATGACCATGCTGGAGACGAACTGCTCGGTCGGGCCGTCCACGATCCAGAGTTGCTTGCCGGTGTCCGGGTCGTACCCGGCCACGCACTTCGAGCCGGTCATCACAAGTTGCTTCCGCCCGGCTGCCTCGAAAACCACAGGCGGGCAGTACGACCGGGTGCGGTTCGGGCGGTCGGTCCGCCAAACTTCCTCGCCGGTCGTCTTGTCGAAGGCGACCACGTAAGCGACAGCATCCTGATCGCAGTTCACAATCACGAGTTTGCCGTAGAGCATCGGCGAGCTACAGAAGCCGTGCTTCGAGTGGAACTCGCCGGGCGACTTCTCCCAGAGCTTCTGCCCGGCTATGTCGTAACAGAACACGCGAACACGCGGCGTGTCGTAGAAGGTGACGTACACCCGTTCGCCGTCCGTGGCCGGCGTGGAACTGGCGAAGCTGTTCAGGCCGTGCTTCCCCTCCAGCTTCGCAGTCACGACGGTCTTCTCCCACAGGATCGCCCCGCCCTTGCGGTCCAGGCAGTACAGAACCCGACGGCCTTCTTTCTCGATGCACCCGGTCACGAAAATCTTGCCGCCGACCACGACCGGCGACGAGTGGCCGGTGCCGGCCAGGGGCGTCTTCCACTTCACGTTCTCGGTCGGCGACCAGGTCAGCGGGAAGCCGGTGTCGGCCGAGCGGCCGTCGTTGGTCGGGCCGCGCCAGCTCGGCCAGTCGGCGGCGGGCAATGCGACGAGAATGAGGAAACAGGCGAGGACGCGCGGCATGAAGACTCCCGACAGAATCGAGGTGCGGGTCGGCGGTAACTCCCATTGAACCATCTTCGACGCGGATCGGGAACGAAAAATTCCCCGGCCCCGTCCAATGGGCACCGATTTCGGAACCCCGGTGCCGGTTCGCGGGTTTAGAACTGACGACTCGCCGCGGTGTGGGGTACACTATCCCACACCACCCTCCCTTCTCTGGAGCTATCCATGTCCCCTCGGCGTAACCTGCGGGCGTCTTCGCTCGGCCTGTTCCTCCTCGGCGTAATCGGCTTGATCGTGACCGAATCGTATGTCTCGGCAAGCAAGGCCGAGGACGCGAAGAAGTACATCGAGCAACTGAAGACGAGCAAGGACGCGAAGAAGCGGGCCGAGGCGCTCATGGAACTCGGCAAGCTCGGCCAGATCATGAAATCGCTGGCGGAACCGGCCCTACCGGAGATGAAGAAGGCGCTCGACGACAAGGACTCCGACGTGCGGAAGGCCGCCGCCCTCGCTTACGGCCGCGTCGATCCCGACCCGAAGGAAGCGGTGCCGGCCCTGGTGAAGTTGCTGAAGGACGACAAGGTCGAGGCTGTCAAGATCGCGGCCGCGAACGGGCTGGCGGCGATGGGCGACAAGGCGAAGGAAGCGATGTCGGCCTTGAAGGAAGTCCAGAAGTCCGAGGACAAGAAGAGCAAGCTCGCGAAGGCAGCCGGCGACGCGCAAAAGTCGATCCGCGGGCCGAAGAAGTAACCGACGGTCGCGTTCGCCCGAACCTCGTCACCGCGGTGACGAGGTTTTTTTACGCCTACCGCAGCACGACGGCGGCCACGGCCGCCCCTAACCCGATGACCGCGGCCAGCACGACGAGCAGGACCCAGACCTTTGCCGGAATGCCGGGGCGGGGCACAGGGATCGGCCGGTGGGAACCGACCAGGAACAACTCGGACGCCGTCTTTTCCTCCCGCTTCGCCGGCGTCGGCACCGGGTGCGGCTTGCAGTCGCTCGACGTGTTGCTGGCCGCATCGCGGGCCGTCGGTGTCTGCGACAGCGTCGAGCGCGTTGGGTTCGCCATCACACGGCTCGGCAACGACAGGCTCGGCGTCTGCCCGCCCTCGGACGCCCACGGCGCGAGTGCCACGGCAACCTCGGCCACCGTCTGGAAGCGGTCTTGCGGGAGCTTGGCCATCATCTTCGCCACGACCGTCGTCAACCCTTCGGGCAAGTCGAACCGGAACTCGGACAGAAGCGGCACCTTGCCGAACTGGTGCTGCATGAGCTTCTGCTGGGCCGGCACGCCGTCGTAGGGCGAGTGCCCGGTGAGGAGCGTGAACAGCGTCGCGCCAAGGCTGTAAATATCGCTGCGGGCGTCCACGTCGGACTGCAACCCCTGCTCCGGCGAGAGGTAGTCGATGGTGCCGAGGATGGCCTTCGCATTCAGCACGCCGGTGAGGTTGTCGGCCGAATTCTGCACCGACTTCGTCAGGCCCATGTCCAGCACCTTCACGGTGCCGTCCTTCGTAATCATCAGGTTCTCGGGCTTGATGTCCCGGTGGACGAAGCCGCGTTCGTGGGCGTGCTGCAACCCGGCCGCAGCCTGCACCGCAATCTGAGCCGCCTCGGCGGCGCTGAATGGCCCCT
>JBBQCQ010000153.1:0-7685 GCA_038318835.1 Gemmatales bacterium
TGTTTGTGGGCGGCCACGCCCGCGGGGTGCCCCCCCACCACCCGGCCGCTCTGGGGTGTGTGCATATTTCTACCCCCGCCTGGGGGGCACGGGGGGTGCGGGGCCCCGACACTTGGCGGCTTCCCTTGTTGTACGCACCTGTCGCCCGGTAGAATCCCCCTCATGTTCGATCTCGTGTTCACAGACCCGCGGAACCCTGTCCACCTCTTGCACATGGAGATGGCCCTGGAAGAAGCCCGCACGGCTGATTTCGAAGACGAGGTGCCGGTCGGGGCGGTGATCGTTCACGTCGAACGCGGGGTGATCGCTCGCGCGCACAACCAGCGGGAACAACTCAAAGACCCGACGGCCCACGCCGAAATGATCGCGCTCACGCAAGCGGCCGCGTCGCTCGGGTCGTGGCGGCTGGAGAACTGCTTCCTGTACGTGACCCTGGAGCCGTGCCCGATGTGCGCCGGGGCCATCGTGCAGGCTCGGTTGCCGGTCGTTGTGTACGGCTGCACCGACCCGAAAGCCGGGGCGTGCCACACGCTTTACCAGATCACGACCGACCCACGATTGAACCACCGCTGCACCGTCCTCGGGGGGGTCATGCGCGACCCGTGCGCTCAAGTGCTCAGCGATTTTTTCGCGCGAAAGCGGGCACTCGGGAAAAAGTGACCCGCCGCCAGGACCGGCACAATCGCTCCCGTCGCCGTCGGTTTGCGGGTCGACAGGGCCGCTTCGCCAACTCTTCTCAGGTCGGCGCGTTAAACTAGCGACAGCCGAAATCCGCACCGGGAGACTCGTTCATGCGGTTCCTTACGAAATTGCTGCTCACCGCACTGTTCGCCGGGGCGGGTACGTATTGTCATGCACAACGGCCGGCCGCCGCCCCGCCGACGAGTGCCGCCCTCGATGGCGTGAACCTTCGTACCGAGTGGACGACGGCCGTGCCGCTGACCGGTCGCCAGGATTCGATTGGACTGATTCAGGTCACGAAAGGCAATCAGATTTACGTTCAGACCCATTCGGGCTTGCTTGTGGCTCTCGACGCGAAGACGGGCACCCAGCAGTGGACGTTGAAGTACACCGCCGCCGGTGCGCCGATTCGCGACGTGGCTGTGAATGATCGGTACGTCGTGGCGACGAACCTGACCACCCTCTACGTGCTGCACCGTTACTCCGGCCTCGTCGAGTTCCAGTACAAGCTGCCGCTGGTGCCGTCGGCTCCGCCGACGATGGACGAAGACACGATCTACGTCACGCTCAACGGCCAACGGGTGACGGCCTATGCCCTGCCGCAAGAAATCACCACGCCGATGAAATTGGATCGGGGGAAGACCGACGGCAGCGGTGGCGGGCAGGTCGATCTGCGGGTGAAAAACCCGGCCGACGTGGTCGCCACGCGGTACCCGAGTACGTCGCGGAATGTCCCCATCACCGAGCCGATCTTCGACGAGCCGAAGGTCTCGGTTGGGGCGAACATCGGCGGCAGCGCCGGCGCACTCGGCACGCAGCGTTCCCCGTCATTGTCCATCCCGAGCTCGGTCCGACCGCCGTACACCGCCTTTGACCAACGGGGCAAGTACATCACCAAGTCCGAGTCGCTCTCGACCGTCCACAGCCTTCGCCAACCGTACAGCATCCAGGACCCGACCGGGGCGCAGATTCAAAGAACGCCCTCGCTCGCGGCCATCCCGCCGTCGGTGGCCGGGTCGTTGGAACTGTCGAGCCTGTTGCCACGCGGGATCCAACCGCAGGCCCGGTGGGTCGTCGGCTCGACAGTTCGCCTGACGCACGCCCCCCTGACGACGGACTTCCGCGTCTGGATTTCCGGCGAGGCGGCTCAACTGCAAGCCATTTTGAAGGAAGATAAGGCTCTGCAACTCTCCGGCCGCATCCCGAATGTGCCCGCGGCTCAGCCGGCCCAGGCCGAGGACGTGGCGTACTTCCCCCTCGTGGACGGCAACCTGCTCGCCGTAGATATGGCGAGCGGAGGCGGGCCGGTTGTGAAACTGATCTGGCGCTCGAACGTCGGCGGGGCGATGAACCGCAAACCGTACTTGACGAAAGACTCGGTCTATCAGGGCGGGGACACATCCGGGGTGGCCCGTGTCGATCGGAAGACGGGCGACGTGCTGTGGCGGACGG
Source organism: Gemmatales bacterium (assembly GCA_038318835.1). Classification (GTDB taxonomy): domain Bacteria; phylum Planctomycetota; class Planctomycetia; order Gemmatales; family Gemmataceae; genus Limnoglobus. The sequence continues at coordinate 2,134 of JBBQCQ010000153.1, forward strand.
ACGACCTCGCGGACAGCATCTTGGCGGTGAACGACGAAGTCGTGTACGTTCGCGACAAGCAGGGTGCTCTGCACCTGTACGACAAGAACCGGGCAGACCTCGTGACCAAGCGAGCCGTGCAGATCGGCGCGATCGACCTGAGTGGCTTCACGGTGCCAGCGACGAATGAGCAAACCGACCGCCTGTACCTCGCGTCGGACACGGGTCTCTTGATTTGCTTGCGGGACAAGGCCGCGAAGTACGCCGTCGCCCTTCCGGTCGCTCCTCCGTTGCACAAGCCCGACCCGACCGCCGCGAAACCCGGCCAGCCTAACGCACCCGCAACCCCCGGCGCCGCGGTACCGGGGAAGTAATTCCTCGAAGCCCGCGGTTAGATTGTCACAGATGAGAAGCCGCCGTCGACGACGATGTTCTGGCCGGTGACGAACGAGGCTGCTTTCGGCGACGCCAGCCAGACGGCGACGCCGGCCAGTTCCTTCGCCTCGCCGAAGCGGGCCATTGGCGTGTGCCCGATGATCGACTGGCCGCGCTCGGTGTACGTGCCGTCGTCTTTCAGCAGCATTCGCCGGTTCTGTTCCGCCGGGAAGAAACCGGGGCTGATCGCGTTCACTCGCACGCCCTTCGTCGCCCATTCGCGGGCCAACCACTGCGTGAGGTTCAGCACGGCCGCCTTCGAGGCCGAGTAGGCCACCACCCGCGACAACGGCAAGATGGAAGCCATCGACGCGATGTTGATGATGCTCCCCTTACCGGCCGCGAGCATCGTTTCGCCGAACACCTGACACGGCAGCAGGGTGCCGCCGACGAGGTTCAGGTCGAAGACCGCTGACCACCCCTCGACGGGCAACTTGCAGAAGTCGCCGCCGGGCGGAACAGTCGCCTCGGGCTTATTGCCGCCGGCCCCGTTGATGAGCACGGTGACGGTGCCCCACTTCTTCTGAATCGCGTTGCGGGCCGCGGCGATGGACTCGCGGCTCATGGCGTCGGCGGCCACGAAGAACGCTGTGCCGCCCGCGGCTTCGATCCGCGTCACAGCCTCACGGCCTCGCTCCTCGCTGCGACCGATGACGGCGACCTTCGCCCCGGCCGCGGCCAGGGCGTCGGCCATCGCGCCGCCGAGGACGCCGGTACCGCCGAAGACGGCCGCGATTTCGGATTCGAGGTTGAACAGATCGGTCGGCATGGGAGGGTCTCTCAGTTTTGGCGAGCCGAGCGGCGTAAGCCGCCGGGTGTCTGGTGTTGCGATTCACCCCGCGGCTTACGCCGCTCGGCTCGCCAGGAAAATCACACCACGAACAGCGGCCGCAGGTGGCGGTCGTAGAGGTTCAGCGTCACGCACTTGGAAATCTCTTCCTCGCACGCCTTGAGCATGTCGGTGTAGCGGTCGCCCATCTGAGCGGCGACCTTGAAGCCGACGTGCAGCAGTTGCCGGAAGTGCGGATTGAAGGCCGGGTGCGTCGGCACGTGTTGCAGGGCCGCGATGAACTGCTCCGGCCCCCAGTCGGCCACCCGCTCCAGTGTCGGCAGCTTCGACTCGTCGATGTCGATCACCGTGGCGTAGGGGGCGCACAACTCGTCCTTCTTCTTCAGCGCCTTCGCGTAAATCTCCTTGGCCAACTCCAATCCGTCGCCGCCGGACTCGGCCAGGCCGAGGAGTTCTTCGAGCCACGTCGTGCCGGCCGTCTTCAGGTGCAGGCCGGTGTCGAATTCGTGGATCGCCTTCCGCATCGGCAGATAGATCGTGAACTTGTCGCTGCCCGAATGCACGCTCAGTTTCAGGTTCGCCGGCAGGCCGAATTCCTTCACTGCGAAGGCGATCACGGCCAGGTCTTCGCGGAACTCCTTGTCGAACTGGAGCAGGTCGCCGACGTAATCGACGCCCTTGTTGAACCGCCCGGTGAACTTCGGCGCGATCGTCTGCACCGGCACCCCTTCGTCGGCCAGAGCCGCGAGGATCAGCAACAGTTCCGGCGGCGTCTGCGGAGTGTCGGTTTCGTCCATCGACACTTCCGTGATGAAGTTCCCCTCCCCCTTCGCCGCCGCGATCTTGCGGTAAATCGCCCCGGCATCCTGGACGGCCTTCAGGTACTTCCGCGCGGTGAGCGTGAACGCTTGCAGATCGATGGCGAGCGGCTCGGCGAGGCCCGGAATCTCCAGCGGTTGTCGGAGGCTGCTGTGCTTCGCGAGGAACGCCATCACGGCGGCGGGGTCGGCCTCTTGCCCGATCGAGTCGGCCACGTCGATGGTGAAGAAGTCGCACGGGGCCAGGAAGCGGTCCACGGTGTCCAGCCGGATGTGGTCGGCATCCACGTGGTACGGCAACGTCCACTTCAGCTCTTTGACGGCCGCATCGGCGGCGGTTCGTGTGGTGCTCGGCTCGGTGCCGATGATCGTGTGTTCGCGGTTCGACTTGTTCCAAACCGGGATCACGTCCACGCCGTGCTCGGCCGCCATCTGGCATGCCCGCAGTTGGGCCTTCGCCTGATGAACGAATCGGTCGCCGACGCCGACGGAGAATTTCGCGAGAGTCAACATGGTGCCGCACTCTTGGGGGAAAGCGTGAGAGACGTTGTATCGGGTCGGCCCGCCTTCTGGAAAGTTGGGCGAAGGTCGTAAACTAATCTGGGGGTCGGTGGGCGATTCGGGGCGGAGGCAAGTTCATGGCGAAAGACCCGTTAGAGCCGACGCGTTGTGCGGTGCTGCTGTCGGCGTTGGCCGCCCCCGAGCGGCTGAACATCGTGCGTTTGCTGACTGACGGCGAACAGAACGTCACGCAGATCATCGAAGCCCTGGAGATTCCGCCGCTAAACGTGTCGCACCACCTGACGGTTCTGAAAACGGCCGGCCTCATCACCGGCGACAAGCGGGGTCGGTTCGTGGTCTATTCGCTCGCGGAGGGCGTTCTGAAGGAGATCACCGAAGCCGGTGTGGCGAAGGAAGCCCTGAACCTCGGCTGTTGTCAGATCGTGTTGCCGCCGGGGGCGTGATTGGCGAGCGGCCCGGCGCGAGCGGGTCGTGTCTGCATGTGTCGGACACAGCCCGCTCACGCCGGGCCGCTCGCCTTGGTCTGCGGCCGGTCACGTCGTACTCACCTGTGGGCCACATCTGACCACCCGCAGCCCGCGTTCTCATTTCTCCCCCGCACTTTCCCGGCGAATCGCTCGCCAAGATGAATGGCATCGCACGTGCGTTTACGGTCGCCTTCGACCCGATACCCACTCCGAGAGCGTGTGATGAAGTACCTGCGACCCCTGGCCGGGGCCACCGTGTTCACCCTGGCCCTCGCCTTCGGCACCGGTCTGACGCCGGCCCAGGAGAAGAAGGGCGGCGGCCCCAAGACCAAGACGTGGGACGAAGTCGCCGATGCGGCCGTCGGCTTCCTGAAGACCACCCAGGCCGAGGACGGCAGTTGGAGCAAACCGACGCACGTCGGCATCACTGGCGTCGTCCTGCAAGGGCTGTTCCTGAGCGGCAAGGCTACCGCGACGGACCCGATGGCCGTCAAGGGGTTGAAGTTCGTCGAAGGGTTCGTGAACGCGAAGGACGGGCACCTCGCCGGGGAAGGGGACGCGGTTCGCCACAAGTTCTACATGACCGCCACCAACATGCAGGCTCTGCAGGCGTCCGGCGACAAGAAGTACGACCCGGTGATCGCGGCGGCTGCGGCCTACTTCAAGAAGGGGCAGGTCGGGGCCGACGACGGCAAGCCGCAGACGGACGTGAACTTCGGCGGGTTCGGCTACGGCCCCGGCACTCGCGGCGACGTGTCCAACACGCACTTCGCCCTCGACGCCCTCGTGGCGGCCGGCATGCCGAAGGACGACGCCGTGTTCAAGAAGGCCGTCGTGTTCGTCAGCCGGATGCAGAACCTGAAGTCCGAGTTCAACGACCAGCCGTGGGCCGGCAAGATCAACGACGGCAGTTTCATCTACGTGGCCGGCGGGGGCGCTCCGGGTGGCACGACCCCGGCCGACGCGGCGAGGCCCGGCTACGGCAGCATGACCTACGCCGGCGTGAAGTGCCTGGTGCTGTGCGGCGTGAGCAAGGACGACCCGAGGTACAAGAAGGCAATGGAGTGGGTCGCCAAGAACTACTCGGTGGACGTGAACCCCGGCCGCATGGAGGGGGCCGGCGGGCAGGGGTACTACTACTACCTCGTGTCGATGGCCAAGTGCCTGCACACGCTCGGCGTGGACGAAGTGACCGACGCGAACGGCAAGGCCCACGACTGGCGGGCCGAGATCACCCGGGCCCTCGCCAACCGCCAGAAGAAGGACGGCAGTTGGGGCAACGATTTCTCCGTCTGGATGGAAAGCGACCCGAACCTGGACGTGGGGTACGCCCTGACCGCCCTGAGCTACACGAAGCCGAAGGCGAAGTAACGAATCACACCCGGCCCGGCCGGATTTTGTACCCCTTATCCCCCCACCTTTGGAGCCAGCCGTGAGACCGTTCCTTCGTCGAGGGTTCACACTGATCGAACTGCTTGTCGTCATCGCGATCATTGCCATCCTGATCGGGCTTTTGCTGCCCGCGGTCCAGAAGGTCCGCGAGGCGGCCGCCCGCATGAAGTGTCAGAACAATCTCAAGCAGATCGGCCTGGCCATCCACGGCTACCACGACAACATGAAGTTCCTCCCGCCGCTGGCGCAGTGCGGGGCCGGCGTCGAGGACTACAACACCGGCTTCCAGAACATCTACAACGAGTTCCGCCACACGCCGGTGTCGGTGTACCTGCTGCCCTACGTGGAGCAGGGGGCCGTCTGGGAGAAGTGGAACATTCACGTGAGCGGCACCGACAACGCGACGCCCGGCGTCGCCGGCGGGCCGACGAACGCCACCCTTGCGGCCGCGCCGCTGTCGGTCTTCCTGTGCCCGTCGATGCCGCCGCCCCTCAACCCGGTGTACACGTCGTATTCCAGCTACGGGTGGTCCCGCGGGAGCTGCGACTTCCACGCGACGAAACAGGCCGGGGACATCGGCTCCGGCACGTGGGGGTGGACGCTCAACGACGGCGTGTTCGTGAACGCCTGGGACGGCGGGTTTTCCGTCGCCGAGTCGGACTCCTACAAGGCCGCCCCGATCGGCATAGGTCCGGCCCCGACCAGCCAGCCGTGGCGGGATCTGAAGCGGAACCGCATCGGCTTCAACTCCATCACGGACGGCCTGTCTAACACCGTCGCCGCCGGCGAGATTCACCACATCCTCAAGGGGTACACCACGACCACCGTCAACAATGTGTCGCTCGGCACCACCGCGACCCCGGTCGAATCGTCGGGCACGACGGCGTGGGGGCAGACGACCGGCGACTACTTCTGCGAGGGGACGATGAACGTGCCGATGAACAAGGTGACCGGCCCGTACTACACCCGCACCCTGACCGCGGCGCAGCTCCAGGACGTCCACAACAACAGCGGCCAGCACGCCTTCCGCAGTTTCCACATCGGTGGGTGCAATTTCGTGCTGGCTGACGGCAGCGTGAAGTTCATCCGCGACACGATCACCACGCAAACCTACAAGGCCATCGGCAGCCGCGCCGGCGGTGAGGTGCC
>JBBQCQ010000154.1:0-7647 GCA_038318835.1 Gemmatales bacterium
CGGCATGGCCCTGGGGGCGATGAAGAACGTGTGGCTGCCGCCGAAGGCCGTCGTCGCACCGCTCCCGGAAGTGGACATCGGCTACCGGAACACGTCGATCTTCAAGGCCGAGGGCGTGCTGAAGTCGCTGGCGTATCGCCCGCAGTTCCTCGGGCAATTCTGGATCGGAGCGGCCGCGTGGCCGGCCGTGCTCCAATACTTCGCCGACACGCCACCCGAAAACCCGCAGCAGGGGCTGCCCCTGGTCGGCCGATACATGGCCACACCGCCGGACGAAGAATTGCAACGACTCCAGCGCGACGGCAACAAACGATGGGACCTGGGCTGGGTGTACACGCTCATCGCCGGGGTGTTGAATTTGCTCGTCATCTACGACGCGCTGGCCGGGCCGGCCGTGAAGGACGACGAAGAGTTCGAGAAGGCGAAAGCCGGCGAACCGGCCGCGAAACCGGAGGTGCCCTCGTGAGCCTGTTCGCGGCCAGCATCTATTGGGACCTCCCGGTTCTTCTGATCGTGGTGAGCATCGTCTACAGCGCCACGCGGCACGACCGCTGGGATCGCATCTTCCGCGAGGCCTTCCGCTGGGGCACGCAGATCGCCGGCTTCCTCGCGCTCGTCGGCGTCGGGCTGTATGTGCTCTCGACGTACCTGTAGCAACCCACCGCGATAACGGTATCCCGGTGATGGTCATGCTTCGTCCAGCCAGCGGCGGAAGTTCAGCACCTCGATGGGGAACGTCACGCCCCGCACGATGGTCGGGAAGTGCCGATCCACGAACCCACGTTCCGCCGCGTCTTCCCACGACCCATTCGGCCGGTCGGCCGACTTCAACAAGATAAGCCGACGCGATTTGCGAACCACCGCCACGCTCGCGGCAATCGAATCGGTCGTCACGGCCCAGGTGTGCGGCAACGCCTGATCATTCTCGCGGCAGAACGCGAACGCATCCAGGACCTCCACATCGGGCCGCGCGACGAGCGTTCGCACGAGGTCGGCCGCAACCGTGAGCGCACGCAACGCCGCCCAGTGGGCGGCTTCTTCGCCGAGGCCGTGAATCGTGTCGAAGGCCCGCACGCCGTCGGCGATCTCACCGCCGCCGGGGACGAGCAGCACCGGCGACGGGATCGTTTCCAGCCAGGCGTTCAAGCCGACGCGCAACCGCGGATGATCATACAGGCTGCCGCCAAGCTTCACGACGATCATCAGGGCTGCTCCGCCGCCAACATCGCGACGGCGTAGGCCGGGGCCGCGGTAGATAACTCCGGGCCGAGGTGCTGATTCAATGAGACGATTTCGGCGACGGAGTCTCCACGAAGGTCTTCGGCGACCTGCCGCGCCAGGAACTCGCCCGAACCCGAGACGATGATCGTTTGCAATTCCGGCGGCGATGGCCGGCCGTGGAACGCGGCCCGTGCCGCGTGGGTAAGCACCTCGAGTTGCCGGTGATGGATGGCCGCTGCGAGGTCGTGGACTTGCTGTTCGGGGACGGTCTCATCGTCGCCTCCTAACATTCGAGCGAGTCGAGTCCGCGAATTTGCCCGCGTCCGGCTGCGGCCGTCGGCTGTGTCGTGGTCTGCAGGGTCTTCGGGGATGTCGCCCCGCAGAACGTATACGTCCTGCGTTGTCGCGAACAACTCCGCGGCCACCTTGTCGGCGAGAATCGCACACACCGGGGTCCGCTTGACTCCGGTGTAGACGAGTTCCTTCGACTGCATCCGGTCCGTGTCGGTCAACCCGGAAGTTGAAGGCACGCCGTCGCGCATCGGGATGACGTCCGACGTGGTCGAGCCGATGTCGAGAAGCAAGCCGCCGTGAGCCGGAGCGTACCGCGGGCCGGCAAACGTCGCAAGGGCGTGCCAGTTCGCGGCGGCCACTTTCAGATACTGCTCCTCCGCCTCGGCCACATTCCGGAAGACGCCGTCGGTGCTCCAGACGCGGATCGGCCGACTGCGGCTGACGTTCATCACGGCCGTGACGATGTGCCGCACGCCGGCCCGCTTCGTCTCGAAGCAGTCGCACAGCTCGCCGGTCATCGTCACGGCCAGTTCTTCGGCGTTGGGAAATTGTGCGATCAACTCGCCGAGGGCGTGGGCTAGCTTTTCCGGCTGTTTCCAGAGGGCGAACGCCACGGACACGGCCCGGCCGGTATTCGTGGCTGCCTTCAGGTTCGCCCCGCCGATGTCGAGTCCTAAAATCGTTGGTGTCATTACCCCCGAAGATACAAGGTCCGCGAATGTCCCGCTACCTCGTCGGCATCGACCTCGGCACCACGAACATCGCCCTGGCCTACGTGGACACCACCGAGAAGGTGAAGGCGGCCGGGCCGAAGTTGCACACCTTCCGCATCCCGCAACTCGTCGCGGCCGGCGACCTGGGCGAGCAAGAACTGTTGCCGTCGTTCCTGTACCTGCCGGGGCCGCACGATCTGCCGCCGGGCAGCCTCGACCTGCCGTGGAAAAAAGGTGCGATGGAAGCCGTGGGGCAGTTCGCGCGCAATCACGGGGCGAAGGTGCCGGGCCGGCAGGTGTCTTCGGCGAAGTCGTGGCTGTGCCACGCCGGCGTGGATCGCACGGCCCCCTTACTGCCGTGGGGGGCACCGCCGGACGCGCCGCGATTGTCGCCGCTGGAAGTCAGCACGCGATACCTTCACCACCTGATCGACGCCTGGAATTACTCGAAGGCGAAGAAGCCGGACGAACAGTTGCAGGACCAGCAAGTCGTCATCACCGTGCCGGCGTCGTTCGATGACGTGGCTCGCAATCTGACGGCCGACGCCGCGAAGCAGGCCGGGTTCAAGCATGTCGCGCTGCTCGAAGAACCGCAGGCCGCCTTCTACGCCTGGCTCGGTACGCGGCCGGCACGGGAGGCGACGAAACTCAAGCCGGGCATGCGCTGCCTAGTCGTGGACGTGGGCGGCGGCACAAGCGACTTCAGCCTTATCCGGGCGGGCGAAGAGAACGGCGAACTCGTCTTCCTTCGCGACGCCGTCGGCGAGCACCTGTTGCTCGGTGGCGACAACATGGACCTGGCTCTCGCCAAGACCGTCGAGGCGAAGCTGCCCGGTGGGAAGGTGGACGCGGCCCAGATCGGCGGACTGATTCAGGCGTGTCGGAACGCGAAGGAGGCGATGCTCGTGCCGAAGCCGCCGGCGTCGTTCCCGGTCACAGTCGTCGGCCGCGGGCGGTCGGTCGTCGGTGGTACGCTGTCGATCCCGATCACCGCCGAGGATGTGAACGCGGCGATCTTCGACGGCTTCTTCCCGCAAGTGCCACTCGACGCCGAGCCGACCCGCGTGAACCGGGCCGGGCTGCAAGAGATGGGCCTGCCCTACGTGGCCGACCCGGCCGTGACCAAACACCTCGCGGCGTTCGTGCGGCAGCATGGGCCGACCGACGCCCCGGTGGATGCTATCCTGTTCAACGGCGGCGTCTTCCAGCCGGAAGTGCTCCGCGATCGCCTGCTCGACGTGATGCGGCCGTGGTTCGGCTACAAGTGGAAGCCGCTCGTGCTCACGTCGCCGTCGCTCGACCTAGCGGTCGCTTTGGGGGCGGCCTACTTAGCGTGGCACAATCACACCCGCGGCAAACGAATCGGATGCGGCATTACGCGGTCCTATTACATCGGGGTTTCCAGTACGGAGCGCGAAACGCGGAACGCGGAGTTGAAAGCAGAAGACGAAGTGTCCGCTTCGCTCCGCACTCTGCACTCCGCGCTCCGAACTGTTCTCTGTGTCGTTCCCCGGCACCTCGAAGAGGGCCAGCAGATCGACCTGAAGGAACCGGAACTGGAACTCACCCTCGGCCGGCCGGTGTTGTTCCCGCTGTACTCCTCGACCGTTCGCGATGATACGGCCGGCGAACTGCTCACGCTGTCGGCCGACCAGTTGTTGCAACTGCCGCCGCTGCACACGATGCTTCGCGGCGGGAAACGCAGCGGCGAGAAGCAGGTGCCGGTGACGCTGTCCGCGAAGTGTACCGAGATCGGCACGTTGGAATTAGCGTGCGTGTCCCGCGAGAACAACCGCTGGAAACTCGAGTTCAACGTCCGCGAGGTGATCGAGCAGACGCCGCAGGAGGCGGAGGCGACCGCGTCGATGCTCGTGGACGTGTGGCCGGAAGACAAGGTGCTGGCCGCGACGGAGTTGGTGCAGCGGACGTTCGTGCCCGGCTCGCCGAACCCGCCATCGCCGCAGGAACTGACGAAGGCACTGGAAGCGGCGTTAGAGGCCGGGCGGAACGACTGGCCGACGGCGTTGTGCCGCCGCATGTGGGACGCGCTCAGTGATGCGGCAGACCACCGCGGCCGCGGGCCGGGCTACCTGTCGCGGTGGTATAACCTCGTCGGCTTCTGCCTGCGGCCTGGCTTCGGCGATCCGCTCGACCGCTATCGTGTCGAGGCCGTGTGGAAGCTTATTACCGTGACGACCGCCCTCGGCGCGAAGCAGCCGAGCGTGATCGAGGGCGGGGCGGACTACTGGATCATGTGGCGGCGGGTGGCCGGCGGCCTGAACACCGCCCTGCAACAAAACCTGTGGGCGAAACTGCGGCCGGTGCTGTTGCCCTCGAAGACGAAGCCGCCGGTGAAGCCGAGCAACAACGAGCTGGCCGAGATGTGGCGGGCGGCCGCGTCATTCGAGCGACTCGACGCGAAGACGAAGGAGAGCCTGGGCAACGAACTGGTGTCGCAGATGTCCCGCACCCCGGTGCCACATTATCTGTTCTGGTCGCTGACGCGACTCGGCGGACGGGTGCAACTGTATGGCCCGCTCAACTCACTCGTTCACCCGACGGTCGTCGAGCGATGGCTGGAAGCCCTGTTGCAGTTCCGCCCGGCGACCGAGACCGAGCGAATGGGCTGGGCGTTCTGCCTCGCGCAACTCGCCCGCAAGAGCGGCGTGCGGGCCGTGGACATCGGCGACGAGTACCGCGACGGCATCGCCAAGTTGCTGCACACGCTGCAAGTGCCGGCCGGCTGGTCGCGGATGGTCGAGGAAGTCGTGGCGACGGGTGGCGACGATCAGTCGCAACTATTCGGCGAGTCGTTGCCGATCGGCCTGCGACTGTCGGGTGGGTAAGTAACAACGAAGTGTTCCCGGAACACCACAGCGGAAAATCGCATAGACTATTGACATTCACCCCGTCGCAATCGCGTGGAGCAACCCATGCCCGGCCTCCGGTTCGCCCTTTCGCTCGCCCTCCTGGCCGGCACCCTCGCGCTGTCGCACGCGCAGAAGATCGCCGTCGCCTTCAATGCCGCAGCCAAGAAGACTGTCGTCCTCGACGACAAAAAAGCCCTGGAGTCGATGAACCTGTCCGCCGACGATGCGCCCGGGCTGGTGAAGTACTTCAAGGGGCGAACGCTGAGCGACGCCGACCTGGCGAACCTTCAGTCGGTCATCGACCGACTCGGCGACGAGAACTTTGAGAAACGCCTCATCGCCAGCAGCGAGCTAGAGAAGTTCGGGCCGGGGGCCATCGGCATTTTGCGGACGGCCTCGCAGGCGAACCCGGACCCGGAGATCGCGTACCGGGCGGGCGAGACGCTCAAGCGCATCGAAAAAGTCCCGCACGCCGTCGTCGCGTCGGCCGCCGCCCGCGCGCTCGCCATGGGGAAGTCGCCCGAAGCGGCCGCAGTGCTGCTCGGCTTCCTGCCGATGAGCGATACGAAGCTCGTCGAGGCGGACATCCGCCTCGTGCTGGAACAACTCGCCGTCCGCGATGGCAAGATCGAACCGGCCGTGCTGGCTGCCCTGAACGACAAAACCGCCGCACGACGAAGTGCGGCCGTGGCCGCACTTCTGAACGCGACGGCCGACAAGCCGGCCCTCGCGGCCGAGGCGACGAAGGCCGTCAAGGCGATTTTGCCGAAGGAAACCGACCCGGAGACGAAGTTCGAGGTGACATACACCCTGGCGACGAAACTGCACGACGCCGAGTCGATCACACACATGATCGACCTGCTGCCGGATAGCACCCGCGGCCGTCTGTGGCAGATCGAAGACTTCCTGATTCAACTCGCTGGGCCGGCTGCTCCGAAGGCGAAGATGGGGCCGGCAAAGGCCGACCTGGAGAAGGCCCGCGACGAGTGGAAGAAGTGGTGGGCCACCGCGAAGGATGTCCGCGACGTGTCGAAATTTGTGTACAAGCCCACCACAACCGGCTGCTTGTTGCTGCTCACGGCGGACCAGCAAGGCTACGGCAACGGCTTCGTCAGCGAACTCGGCCCGGACCTGCAGAAGAAATGGCGATTCGGCGGCGTCTACTGCCCGGCCGACCTCCAGCCCTTGCCGAATGGCAACATCCTGGTGATGGAGCAGAACTATCAGCGGATCATGGAACGCGACACGGCCGGAAACCAGGTGAATACGTTCCAGTCGAACAACTACGGCCAGCCGTTCGGCTTCCAGCGGCAGCCCGACGGCACCACGCTCGTCGCCTTCCAGCGGACCGTCGTCGAGTACGACAAAGAGTGGAAGGAGACGGGCAAGAAGTACACGTCCCAGAATCTCGACCTCGTCGGCGTGCAGAAACTCGACAACGGCCCCGTCATCGTCCTGGCCCGCGACCAGAACCAGAACAAGGGTCGGATCTTCAAGCTCGACGACAAGTGGAAAGAAACCGGCACGCCGATCACCACGACGGCCCTGAACTACTACCAGGCCCGTCTGCAAGTTCTCCCCGACGAGCGGGTCATGGTTCTCGAGGCGGGGCGGGTGGCCGAGTATGACCTGAAGACGGGCAAGAAGGAGCCGGTCTGGACATACACCGCGAGCAACCCGTCGTCGGCCGAGCGACTGCCGAACGGTAACACGCTCGTGGCCGAGCAGGGCACGAACACGATCTCGGAAGTGACACCAAAGTCCGAGGTGGTCTGGAAGTACATCCCCACCGACGCCCGCGTGCCGGTGCGGGCGATTCGGAAGTAAGAAGAGTTGGCTACAGATGAACACGGAAATGCCAGATCGGAATTAAAACTTCCCGATCGGTTTTCTCCGATCTGGCTTTTCTGTGAAATCTGTGGCCAATGTATTTATTCTTGCGAATCGACCGGCGGCACCCACTCGCCCGTCACGCGATAGATCGCGAGCGCCATCCGCGGATGCGTCAAGCTCATGACGGGCGTTCGCCCGCCGTACAGGTTCGGGATCGTCTGAGCCGCCAGCCGATCATCCCACACGAGCGTCGTGTCCGGTTCCAGGTAGGCCGGGTCGGGCCGTACGGTTGCTTCGCCGTGGTAGGGGCGGTAGAAGTTCCGCCCGTCGGGGTTCACCGGCAGCACCAGCCAGTCGCCGATTTTCAACTTCGTTTCCCCCGGCACGATAATCCGCATTCCCGCACGCTCGGCGTAATACTGAAACCCCCAATGGCCGACGAAGTAACCTTGCCCCGACCAGCCGCGTTCGCTCGCCATCTTCGCCGCCAGGCAAGGCAGTTCACGCTCCGGGAGGGCGTCCCAGCCGTCGATGGACGCCGCACCGATCCCCCAGGCCAACCCTGCCGGCAGCACCCATCGCGCCGCCCGGCTGCCCGGTTCGATCCGACTCAGCCGAGTCCAGACCCGCAACGCGACAAGAGCCAACACCACGCTCAGGCTGAGCACGCGCCGGCCGGCCGGGAAGGGCGTGACTGCGAAGTAGGTGCCGAGTTC